>CALXQE010000045.1 GCA_944390495.1 uncultured Clostridia bacterium | reverse complement strand
ACTTGCGATTTATGAGGTAGACCCGTCTACAATTTGTCAGTGTACAGGGCTTAAGGATAGGAACAGTGAGTTGATTTGGGAGAATGATATTGTAACAGTTCCTGATGATGAAGAACCATGTGTAATTGAATGGGATGAGAACTGCGCAAGATGGAACATGAGCCGATGCGGAAGTGTAATGTGTGATTTTGATAATTATTGGGGCAGAGAGATAGAGAAAATCGGCAACATTTTTGACACCCCGGAATTATGCTTTGTTTGGAAAAGGTGAAAATTTATGCAAATACTAATTTATATTTTACTTACTATTTATATTATTGCTGCTATATTTCTGATTATTTTGTCGTTTTGTACTGAAACTGATTTTGGAATATTTTGTTACGGGATGTCGATAGCGTTTATTATTTTGTTTACGTGTATCATTTCTTTATATTCATTAATAAAATTGTATGCGTGCATTTTATAACTGATATAAACAGGGTATTTATTCATTTATTAGTTGAAATATATATCACAAAAACTAACGAAGACCCGGAGGCAGAATGCCTCCGGGGGAAAGGAGGGGTATTTAAAATTGAAAAAACTGATAAAAAGCGACAAAAAGGTGAGTAAAAAAACAACAAAAAAATTAATATGCACGGCAGTTTTTCTAGTGATTTTTTTAATATCATTCAATGTCAGCCTACCGTTTCCGGTTATAATTAATAAAATTTTAAAACTTGGAAGTCTTGCAGGGCTTATATATATACTCGTTTCTCTTAGAACTTGAGGACGATTAAGTTTCCCTCTTCAAATATGCAGCATTGCATAGTTTGTAGCCTCAACTCAAAAGAGGGATTTCCTGATTGTTAAAATCAGGGTGTCATTATTGACGCCGGGATAGCAACCCCACTTCATAAGCTATCCCGGTTATTTTTAAGTTTAATGCAAAAGGAAGAGATGTAATGAAATTTGATTATTATTATGGAGAAGAGTCAGAGCAGTACAGCTTCTTAAAAATTCCAAAGCTGTTTTTTACTGATAAAACATATGAGAGTCTAAGCATTCAGGCAAAGCTGCTGTATGGGCTTATGCTTGACAGGATGGCTCTTTCGGCAAAAAGAGGCTGGTATGATGCATATAACAGGGCGTATGTTAAATATACTTCAAAAGCGATTGCAGCTGACATGGGAATTAATCAGAAGTCAGCACTAAAGTATATGAAAGAGCTGTCAGAATTTGGACTTATAATAAAAGTCCAGCAGGCAGGGCTTGCAGATGTCATTTATGTAATGAATTTCGCAAAGGTAACACAGGCTGGTGCAAATCTGGATAATCCGGGATTTAATCATGTAATGTATGAAAGTAAAACGGAAAGTTCCGGGCAGTTACAGTACAACGATATGCGTTCTGATGAACCATCAGAACCGGGAGGCAGTAATAAAAATTTACCGGATATGGATTTAACGGGAAATCCAGCCCAGACAACCACTGTAAATTTTACACCGCTCCAAAATTTACACCGCTCCAAAACTTACACCACTCCAAAATTTACACCACTCCAAAATTTACATACCCCTGAGCAAAAGAATAATAAGAATAATTATAATAATATAAATACTGACAATAGTGTATTAGATAATAATACCAATCAATCTATCAATCAGTCAGTCTATCCTGTCATATCATATCAGTCTGATGCTGAAAGACAGACTGATATGACAGAAGAAGAATATTATGAGCAGCTTGTTAAGTCAAACATTGAGTATGACATATACATGCAGGATGAAAATAACCGCGAATGGTATGACGAATATTACAATATCATCTTGGAGATTGTTATGCGAAAAACTGATAAAGTTTTCGTCGCAGGAAGTGAATGGCCGCAGAATTTTGTGAAATCAAGATTTTTGAAAATAACATCGTCAGACATGTTTTATGTGCATGACAGGATGCAGCATACGGTGTCTGACATAAAAAATATAAAAGCATACCTTATTGCAGCATTATTCAATGCTCCGACAACAAACAAATCTTACTGGCAAAGCCGGGTGAATCATGATATGCATTCAGGCAGCCATTCGGATTGATATGTATGGCACTAAAACGGAAAATGTTGTAGAATGGAGAAAGAAAATTTATGATTGATGTTACAAGTTTACCTGAATCAACATATATATTTATACTTAGGGCACAGGTGATATTAATTGTTTTTTTTATATTAAGGTTGGGGAGGTTTGCATTAAATATAATACGGAAAGATGAAAAAAGGGTGCAGCGTATATTGGATAGTCTTTTTCAATTAGATTTTCCTTTAATATTTCTTTTTGCGGGATTATTTCAATATAAAAGAGTATCATATCCGTTAATGTGTGTTATTATTATGAATATGTTATTAAGACCATTATTTCCTTTAAATAAAGATAATTTTAAGGTACAAGACAAGATTTTTGTGGGGATATGTTATTCAGTATTAACTGTACTAGGAATTGGCACATTGGCAGGTATTATTTAATGATATATTAAATGAAAAAAATATTGGAATTTTCATATGAGAAAGGTAAAAAAATATTAATATCATGTAATAGTGTAACATGTAAAGTGGCATTTTTACTAACAATTTTATTATTATTCATTTTAGGAGCTTGCATTAAGAATCTGGTTTTAAAGCAGATACTGTTTGTCGGATTATATTTGATGATAGTTTTATTTGAAATTTTAATCATGTCTGATAAAATTTTGTTGTCTGTAATCGGATTTTTTAGATATGGAATATTATATTATGTACAGCTTTTGGGAGTGTTATTATTATTGCATGCTATATTTGGAAGTAATATCGTATTGGTTATTTTATCATATACTATGGCAGCTTTGTTATGGTGGGGATTTAGTTTACTTGCAAATAATAAAGTAGGAACTCTTGTTAATGAGGTTTTATCTGCTGTATTAGCCCTTTTTGTATTAACTAAAGATTTAATTATAAGTATAATTCCAATAGACATATTGAATGTTGAATATAGCATTAATTTTATGGGTGACATGTACAGTTACTCTTGTGAACAAATATGCCAATTTTGTTTTAATATAATAACAATGCCGTTTCTTGTAATAAATATAACTGCGTTATTATTATGCACAATAAAGGGTTACTGGATTGAGAAATATAACGACGGTAAAGATATTACAGAAGATATGATTCCGGATAATAAAAACAAATCATCTTTATTTGAAAATATATGGAATAGAATAACCCATAATAAATGATAGTAATAAATGTGACGGATTCCGTCACACGGAAAGGAGCAATATGATATAT
>CALXQE010000044.1 GCA_944390495.1 uncultured Clostridia bacterium | reverse complement strand
AGCTTCGGGATATGGGCTATATTACTGTATCGGGCAAATGTCCGCTGCAGTACTTCAAACAAAAATTTTATGGGTTTCAGATAAATAACGATGAGCAGTAATTAACAGAAACGGAAAGGCGGCGGTCTTATGTGAACGGAAACTTTTTTATACTTGAAAACAGTATTTTTAATTATGATTTAGATGTGTATGAGTTTAAAATTTATGCTTATCTTTGTATGCGTGCAGATATAAAAACAAAGAATTGTTTTCCGTCTGCCTGCAAAATTGCAGATGAATGTGCTATAAGCGAATCGAAAGTGCGCAGGGTAATAGCTTCGCTTGAGAAAAAAGGGTTTGTTTCAAAAAGGGAACGCTTTTTGAAAAGCTCAAGGGGCAGAAATCATCAGACAAGCAATCTGTACCACATAGAGGAACTCCCTGTATGCGGTACAGGCACCTCTGTGCCGTCAGCCTGTAACCCCCTGTACATCAGGGAGGGCAATTAACAAAACTCATATAATAAAATATATTTATCAAAAACCACAACAACAAGAAGGTGAGGCCGTGGATTCGGAAACAAAAAAATTCTATTATTATCTTGATGAGTGCTATTTTCATTCCGAAAGGGACAAGGAATATTTATCACAAACCGAGAAGAATTTGGGGAGAAAAGCGATAGAGCTTTTATGGAATAAGCCGGAAATAAAAATTGACGGAGTTACATATTCCAATACTGAAATACGGAAAAAACTCCTTGGCGAAATGATGCCTGAAATTTTAGACAGAGCGGTAGAAATTTATCGTACGGCTCAGAACGTGAAATATGAGTCGGCTTATCTGGCAACCTGTATTTTTGGCACACTCATAAATTATGACGCATATATAGAACGGCTGTTTAATCAGACGTTTTATAGTTAAAATCCAAAATCTGAAAAAGAAAGAGGTGAATAAACATAAAAAATAATTATCAGGTATTAACGCTGACACCAAAGCAAAGCCGCAGTGTAAATAAACTCATTCGGAAGGAATGCTGTAATTATGATAACGGAAATTGTATTTTGCTTGATGACGGAGAGGTATGTGTGTGTCCGCAAGTTATTACATATTCGCATATTATCTGCAAATGGCTTAAAATAGCTGTGCTGCCTCTGGATAAGGGGTTGTATGCTGAAATTACAAAGCCTCAAAATCTTAAAAGATGTGCATACTGCGGCAAGACATTTGCAAGCAAGGCAAATAAAACAAAATACTGTGATAATTGCAGAGCTGTTGTCCGCAGAAAGAAAAAGGCTGAATACGAACGTAACAGACGGCTGAGAATGGGCAAATAAAGGCGAAAAAACCGTATAAATACAAGGCTCTTTTGAGGGGAATTTCGTATTGGAATATAAATTCCTTAATACCCCTCAAAAAGAGCCTCTATTTGTCCATGGAGTATTTTTAAAATATTTAATCAAAAAAGGGTTTGGGATTACCCCAAAAATCAAATCAATTTTAAGCGAGTGTGGCTGCACTTGCTTTGCTTGCTATTCTGCCCGAATATGGCAAGTAAGCAAAATTGATTTTTTGTGAGTGGGTACTCACTCGCTTTGCTTGCTATGCTATGAAAATAGGCAATATATTAGTGATTTGCCTTATTTTTTATGTTAGTTTTTAATTGATTTTTTCAATAATTTTAGTATGAATTGCAATGATAAATAAATGGTCTTGAATAAAACTGAAAAATATGGTATAATGTATTATGGTTAGATATATTTATGATACAATTTTTGCGAGGTGGTTTTATGGACCTTTTATATTCTAATATTTTGCCGCTTGGTACATCAGAAAACCAAAAGACAACAATAGATTGCTTTTCAGAATATATTGCGATTTCAGAATCGCTTCAAATTGCAGTAGGATATGTTTCCTGTGCTTCATTGGAAGAACTCGAAAGATTAGTTGATGAATACGGGATAAAGTACATATGTGTTATTATTGGAATGTATTATTTTGATGGTATGCCTGAAAATTCTTATCATACAGCTATGAGAATAAACGACAAATGGCAAAATAATAATATTGGAGAAATACGAATAGTAAAAACCTTTAAGTATCACGGCAAGGCATATTGTTTTTATGGTGCTGACAATGAACCTTTTTCGGCAATAATTGGGTCAGCTAATCTTGGGTTCATTAAACCGGAAGCGGCAAACCGCAGGCAGTATGAGTTTTCAGCAGCTATAAACGAAAAATCAAATTGTAAAGAAATTTCTGATTTTATTGAGAGATTAAAAGCTCCTGTTTGTTCAGTGAATATAAAAGATGTTACTGATATGACTTTAATAAGAGAAGAAAATACATCTTTAAGCAATATAGAAAATGTAAATCGTGTTCCAGATACTCAGGTGGATTTATATTATCAGCATAAAACAACCGTATCATTTGAACTGCCTATAAAGGTCCCTGCATATAATGAGAGATTTCTTGATGATAAAAAACATTATATAAAATCAAATATAAATGTATGTTATGCCGCGCCCAGAAGCGAACGAAAATCAAGAGATTGGTTTGAAACGCAGCTTACAGTAAGCAAAAAGGTAAGAGAAGAAACACCCGGTTATCCCGAGTATAAAGTTCCGTTTTTTGTTATTACTGATGATGGATATTGGTTTAAGGCACACACTACAAGTCAGGGGAATAAACAGTTTAGCGCTATGGGAGATGAACTTATATTAGGACGCTGGATAAAAGGACGTTTGGCGGCGGCTGGGCTTGTAACGCCGGTTAATGATACACAAGCTGACACAGACCATAGAGGAATGATTACAAAAGAAATGCTTAATGCGTATGGCTGTAACAGTTTAGTCCTAACTAAAACAGATATAAAGTCTTTGGACAGCGACGGCAGTGAGCTTGATGTATGGATTTTATCTTTTGAGGCGGCAGAGAAAGAATGAGGTAGCGTAAATGCAGTATTTAGAAAACTATTTACAGAAGATAATCAATAGAGGAAATGTACAGTTGGCCGATTCGATTAAATATACTGCTGAAACGGTTGGAAATAAGTATATAAACAGTTTTTCTTTTAGCGAACATGAAATTGGATTGCTTTTTGGAAATGTACAGTCTGGAAAAACAGGACAGATGTTTGGCATAATGTGTAAAACGACAGATTTAGGTTTTCCGGCATTTTTATTGCTGACAACAGATAATGTTGTTTTGCAGCAGCAAACGCTGGAAAGGGTTTCGTCTGATTTAGAAGGTTTTTGTATTTGCGGGGAAAATGATACAACTAAGTTTATTCAAAATAGTCTTTTGCAACCTGTAATAATAGTTTTAAAGAAAAATGTCCGTGTATTGAAATTATGGGCAAATGTTTTAAAGTCTACAGGTTTTATGAAAGGAAATCCGTTGTTTATTATTGACGACGAAGCGGATGCGGCGTCGTTGAATACTTTGGTTAATAAAAATAGGAAATCTTCCATTAATAAGTATTTAGACGAAATTAAAAATGATGCTTCAAGCAGCATATACTTGCAGGTAACAGGAACACCGCAGTCTATTCTGCTTCAAACAAAAGAATCAGGATGGCATCCGTATTTCACTTATTATTTTAAGCCGGGCAATGGTTATTTGGGCGGAGATTTCTTTTTCAGCGGCGAAGAAAATCCTAAATGTATAAACTTTCTTGAAGATGAACAATCACCCACAAGAAGTGTTGTTGTCCGTCATTTGCTTGTTTCGGTACAAATATTAAGCAGTAACGGCAAAGTATGTAATTGTCTTTTTCATCCGAGTACAAGGCAGGCAGTTCATCAAAAAGTTTGTGATGATGTAAAGAATGAATTGGCATGGTGTAAAGAAAACTTTGATAATGATTTTTTAAAAATTTTAAAAAGGGAATATGATAATCTTACACCAGCAAAAGCTGAAAAGGTGAAATTTGAAGATATTACACACAAAATAAGAGAATTGTTATTTACTAATGCGGTAAAAGTTCTTATTCTTAATGGTAAAAATTCTGTATCGAGCTTGGAGTATGCAGATGGCTCAAATATTGTAATCGGCGGAAACACATTAGGACGCGGTGTAACCTTCCCGGGACTGCAGACAATTTATTATACCAGAACAAGTAAAAAGCCGCAGGCAGATACTATGTGGCAGCACAGCAGAATGTTTGGGTATGACAGAGATGCCGGAATGATGAAAGTTTATATAGATAGAAATCTTTACAAACTATTTGCTGATATTAACGCAACAAATAATTCAATCATAGCACAGGTAGAAAAAGGTATTGATGATATAAAGATATATTATCCCAATGGGCTAAACCCAACAAGAAAAAATGTTCTTGACAACGGTAAAGTTTATACAGTTTCCGGCGGAACAAATTACTATCCGCTTCAGACAGACAATGACACAGTAGAACAGCTTTCGGAAATACTGTCAGCTTTTTCTGATAATGAAAAATATTATCAGGTTAATCTGCATTTAATTAAAAAGATTTTAACGCACATAAAGCCGAGCAGTGATTTTAAACTTTCAGCATATCAATCTATACTCGACACACTTCTTGCAGAAAAACCAGTTGCTCAAGGAATATTATTAGTACGCAGAAACAGAGCGGTAACACAGGGGACAGGTGCATTGCTCTCGCCGAATGATTGGAAAATAGGCGGTGAATTTCCAAAAGCTGTTGTTTTAACAATGTATCAAATTGAAGGCGGGCGTGGCTGGAAAACAGAAAATGTATGGGTGCCTAATATTAAATTTCCGCATAATAATGTATATTATGATTTGTATGAAGGAGAAAGTAATTGATGATATACAGCAATTTAACAGAACAAATATTTTTGAATCCCATAAAAGACGGAGCTGAAGAACTCTTCATATTAAGCGGCAGCGCATCGCCTAATATGGCTTCGCTGTTTTTAAAGACTTTGCAGGATGAAAAAATAGATACCATAAAAAATATAAATTTGATTATTGGTATGACAGTGCATAATGGTATAAGCATATCTAATCATAATGGCTTTAAATCTCTTCAAAATACTTGTTATGTGAATAATATAGATAACTTTTCGTGCAGTTATGTTTGCGAAGGAAAACCAATACACAGCAATTTATATATTTGGTCAAAAGATGGGATACCTATGACGGCTTTTGCTGGGTCAGCTGATTTTGTCCAGTCTGCATTTTTGGAACAGCGCAAAGAAACAATGATAAAATGCGACCCTGTCATAGCATATAATTTATATTTGGACGCCGATAAGCAATCTATTTATTGCAATCATGCAGAGGTGGAAGATAATGTTGTTATTCGAAGAGATGCGTGGATTGATGATACAACAGACGGTCTTTCTCTTGCTGATGGCGTAAGCACTCAAACGGTAAAACTATCATTGCTGTCAAGAAACAAGCAAATAGGTACAACTTCAGGTTTGAATTGGGGACAGCGTGAAGGCCGAAATAAAAATGAAGCTTATATTGGTGTTCCGATAAATGTTAGCAGGGACAAGTTTTTTCCTGAAGATAAGCATTTTACAGTACTAACCGATGATGGGCATTTTTTGATTTTAAGAACGGAACAAGCGCAAAGCAAGGCAATTACCACTCCGCTAAGCAACGCTCAGTTAGGTGAGTATTTCAGAAATCGTTTGGGATTGGCAAATGGTGCATTTATACAAACGAATGATTTAGTTGAATACGGAAGAACAGATGTTGATTTCATTAGAATTGATGATGAACATTATTATATGGATTTCAGTGTATAGTAAAAAGCCGCATCTCTGCGGCTTTTTAGAGGGTGTGAAAAAAAGTCTGTAAATTTGATTCCTTCTATGATAGAATATAAATGATATCGTAGGAGGAATTTTTTATGGCAAGACGCAGACGAGAAAGAATGAATGAAGGGAAAAAGAATATCA
>CALXQE010000043.1 GCA_944390495.1 uncultured Clostridia bacterium | reverse complement strand
AGTGAAATTAGTTTTTCATCAAGATAGGTTTTAATATCTTCTAAAACCTCCTGAGGTAAAGGATGTTCATTAAAACCTCGTTTGAATGATTCTTCATCATAAGATAGTATTGTCATCCCGGTACTTTTAAATTTTTTTGCTAGTGTTGATTTACCTGCTCCCGCAGGGCCGCACATTAAAATAACTTTACTTTTCGACAAATTATCTACTGTATTTTTCATTGATATAACCTCCTATAACAATCCAGGAATATTAGGCCTTGTAAATTTTGTGAATTCTTCACCAACATCAAATCCGCACACTATTAAATCAGGCAACTCAACCCTATGAATTTTAGCCATTTTTCAAGTTTTACATCAAATCAGCACATTATCAAATCGGAACACTGTCAAAATGGGCAACCCAACTCTTTCACACTTTTTAGTATCAAAATCGAATTTTTATATTTTTCACTGATTTGCAAGCTGACTTCTGCATTTTCCTAAAGCACTCAAAAACCGCATAAAATCAAGCATTGCCGGCATTTTATCCATCTACACTTGACATCAATACTACGCACTCCACGTGTGTTGTATGTGGAAACAGGTCAAAGGCTGAACTTTTTGATATGAAATATCCTCTGTCTGCTAAAAATCGTGCATCACGTGCAAGTGTTGCAGGGTTGCATGATACATACACAATACGCTGGGGCTGTGCTTTGATTATTGCAGACAAAGTTTTTTCATCACTGCCTTTTCTCGGTGGATCGAGTATAACAACATCAGGTTTCTCGCCCTTTTCTATAAGCAGCGGAACAATGTTTTCTGCACTGTCGGCATAGAAAACGGCATTATTAATGTTATTACGTTTGGCATTTTCTTTTGCATCTTCTATTGCACGTTCAACGATTTCAATGCCTATTACATTTTTTGCTTTCGTGGCGGCACAAAGTGAAATAGTGCCTATGCCGCAGTAAATATCCATTACTGATGTATTTTTATTAAGCTCTGCATATTCGAGTGCCGTGTTGTACAGTTTTTCTGTTTGTATTGGATTTACTTGGAAAAAACTTTCCGGTGAAATTTCAAATTCAATACCGCAAAGAGTATCTAAAATACAATTTTTTCCCCAAAGAGTTACATTATTATCTGTAATAACAAGATTGTTGCGTTTTGTATTGATATTTAAAATTATACTTGATATTCTATCGGATGTGGTTCTTAATATATTAACAAGTTTTTTGCTTTTGGGTAGAGTTGTTACATTTGCTGAAATAACAACCATAACTTCTCCGGTAGAATGAGATGTTCGTGTAAACACACGTCTAACAATGCCTCTGTGGTTTATTTCGTCATAGGGAGGTATATTGTTGTCGTTCATATATGTGATTACTGCTTTGTTAATTTCGGAATTAAGTTTATCACCTATAAGACAATCTTTTAATGGTATTATGTCATGGCTTCTTTGTGCGTAAAATCCACATTCTGTTTTTCCGTTTACGAACCCGATAGGAAATACCATTTTATTTCTGTAACGTTCGGGGTTATCCATGCCTACAATTTTCTCCACTTCAAAATTTTCAAAACCACCTATTCTCTGCATTGCGTTTTCAACGATGTCTTTTTTTATTTCAAGCTGTGAATCGTATTTTATATGACGAAGCTGACAGCCTCCACATCTTTTGTATGCAGAACATGTGACCTCGGCACGCTTATTTGAAGGTGTAATAATTTCAAGAAGTTTGCCATAGGCAAAACGGCTTTTAACCTTTACAACCAAAATTTTAACTTCATCGCCGTCAACGGTTCTTGGTATAAATACAGCAAATCCATCTATATGTGCTATTCCGTTTCCGTCTGACGATACAGCGTCAACTGTTACTGTATATTCTTTATTCTTTTCAACGGGAATCATGTTTTGCTCCTTTGTTTATAAATATTAATAGTATTATATCATAAAAAATATTTGTTTAGCAATATGAAAGATGCAGATAGTGAATATACATTTTGACGTATTTTCATATAGTACTTTAAAATAAAGTTATTTACAAATAGCGTATAATGTGTTAAAATATTAACAATATGAGAGATTTACGACAAGTGATGATGGCTGGATAGTGTTTTTTTGATATAAAATATGTGGCTACTGTACGAATCGATTAGTATATAGCATTAGATTTATGCCGTAAAATAGATAAAACGTACAATTTAATTACATTTATATTACAGTTTGGTTACATTGCACGAAATTATGATGCTATGTTTATGAAATATTTAATTTAACAAGAAATGACCTAATATTTTTGTGCAAAATATTTATAAAAATGCTTGCAAAAATGGATAGTTTTGTGATAAAATATAGCTATACGATGCTGTATGCTATAGGCTTATTGAATAACCAAGAAAACGGTACATAGTGCAGAGAAAAAGGTCTTTACAATGCAGTATTTATGGTGTATAATAAAGACAAAACAAAATAAAACCAAAAAAAACAAAGAAAAGAGGGAAAATTTATGTATAAGTCTGACTTTGAAATCAAGAAAGAATTATGCGAAATCGGAAGAAGAATCTATAATGACGGTTTTGTTGCTGCAAATGACGGTAACTTCTCAGTTAAGATAGATGATAATACTTATTACGTTACACCAACAGGTGTATCAAAGGGTTTTATGACTCCTGAGATGATCTGTAAGGTAGATGGACAAGGTAATCTAAAGGAAGCTAACGGCCCATGGAGACCGTCATCAGAATTTAAGATGCACCTTAAAGTTTATCAGCAAAGACCTGACGTAAACGCAGTTGTTCACGCACATCCTCCGATTGCTACATCATTTGCAATTGCAGGTATTCCTCTTGACAAGCTAATTATGCCGGAGGCTATTATATTCTTAGGTGCTGTTCCGATTGCTCAGTACGGTACACCGTCTACAATGGAAATCCCTGAGTCACTTGAACCATATCTTCAGGATTATGATGCAATACTTCTTGCAAATCATGGTGCATTGTCATTTGGTTGTGACCTAAATACTGCATTTTTCAGAATGGAATCAACAGAATTCTATGCTAAACTATTGTTCTACGCAAGAATGCTTGGCGGTGAACAGGAAATCCCATGTGGTGAAGTTAAGAAGCTTGTTGAACTTAGAAAGACATTTGGTGTTCCTGGTAAGCACCCAATGGAAAAGCTTTGCCCAGGTTGTTATGCAGGTGATGATACATGTTCAATGTCACCTACAGATGCTAATGAAAAGTACGGCGTAGAATCATCAGCAGCATATCATGGTTTCCAGCCGCTTCCATCACAGGTTTGCCCAACTCCTGCTTCATCAAACAATAAAGACATGGAAAGCCTTGTAGCAGAAGTAACTAAGAAGGTACTTGAGCAGCTAAACAAGTAATTTAGGAGTCTTAAAATGAAAACGATTGATGAGCTTGTTTGTGAGCTTAAAGGCACGCTAAATGTACAGCAGCCTATCATCAAGACACCTATTAAAGAGGTTAAATCTCCTATTGAGGATAAACCTAAACAAGAGGTAAAGGCGGCTGTTACCGCAGCGAAAAGTGATAAAGCATATAAGATGACCCTTGCTATGGCTAAGGAAATAGCAAAGGCTGTTGAAATTGCAGCCGGTATAATGGGAGTAAATGCTGTTGTTGCCGTAAAAGATGAGGGAGCGAATCTTGTTCTTCTTCATGCTATGGACGACAGTTATATTGCAAGTGTAAATGTGGCACAGGATAAAGCATATACAGCTGTGGCACTGAAAATGCCTACACATAAGGCGCTTGAGGAATCAAGAGGTGGTTCTCTTGACGGACTTGCAAACGGAAACGGAATTATGCTTTTAGGCGGAGGATATCCTCTCAAAGCTAATGGTAAAATATATGGCGGCGTAGGAGTGTCTGGAGGTACAAAGGAACAGGATACTGCCCTTGCTATGGTGGCGGAAAGATACTTTAAAATACGTTTCGCCTAAGTACAGTATGTACTAAAGGAGGTCAAAATATTCATGGTTGATGAAAAACAGGTAAGTGAAATTGTAAAGAACGTACTTGCCGGAATGGACCTTTCAAGTCTTGACAATGCACCTAAAAGAAAGCAAATAGGTGTATTCGATACAATGGAGGAAGCTATTGCGGCTTGTAACAAGGCTTATACAACATTCAGACATTACAATAAAGAACAAAGAGAAAATATAATAAATGAAATAAGACGCCTTACACACGAAGAGGCGGAGACAATGGCAAAGCTTGCTGTTGAAGATACAAAAATGGGTAATGTGTACCATAAGATTTTAAAGCACCATCTTGTTGCTGATAAGACTTTAGGTACATCAGATCTTGAAACAAGAGCACTTTCAGGTGACAGAGGTCTTACTCTTGTGGAAATGGCTCCGTACGGAATAATCGGTGCTATTACTCCTTCAACAAACCCAAGCTGTACTGTTATCTGTAACAGTATATGTATGCTTGCAGGCGGAAACGGTGTAATATTTAACCCTCATCCGCATGCTAAAGTAATTTCAGCTTATGCAGTTGATCTTGTAAACAGAGCGATTCTTGCTGCCGGCGGTCCTGAAAACATTGTTTGTACAGTTAAGAATCCTACGATGGAAACATCAAATAAAATGGTAAATGATCCATCAGTCAAGATGCTTGTTGCAACAGGTGGTCCAGGTGTTGTAAAAATGCTTCTTTCATCAGGTAAGAAAGCAATTGGTGCAGGTGCCGGTAATCCTCCGGTAGTTGTAGACGATACAGCAGATATTCCTAAGGCTGCAAAGGATATCATTGATGGATGTACATTTGATAATAATCTTCCTTGTATTGCAGAGAAGGAATGTTTTGTACTTAGAAATGTAGCTGATGAACTTATCCACTATATGCTTAAAAATGGTGCGTACCTAATTAACGAAGCACAGGTTAAGCAGCTTGAGGATGTTGTCCTTGTTTGGTCAAAACCAAAGAAAGAAGGCGACAAGCCAAAGAGAGTTATAAATAAGGATTGGGTAGGTCGTGATGCAAAGAAAATACTTGCTCAAATTGGTATAAATGTAGGCGATGAAGTTAGATGTATTATTTGTGAAACAGAGTTTTCACAGGCATTTGTACAAACAGAACTTATGATGCCTATACTTCCGATAGTAAGAGTAGATACATTTGACGAAGCTGTTGAAATGGCTGTTAAGGCTGAACACGGTAACCGTCACAGTGCACATCTTCACTCAAAGAATGTTGATCATATGACACAGTATGCAAAGGCTATCTGTACAACAATATTTGTAAAGAATGCTCCTTCATACGCAGGTATCGGTTTTAATGCTGAGGGCTGGACAACATTCACAATCGCAGGTCCTACAGGTGAGGGTATAACATCACCGAGAAGTTTTACACGTCAAAGACGCTGCGTACTTTCAGATGCACTTAATATTGTATAATAAAGGAGTGAATAAATTTGAATATAAACGAAAACGAAGTTGCAAGACTTGTACAGCAGGTTTTGCAGGAAATGACAAGTGGTGCTCCGGCACAGACTGCTCCTAAAAAGCAGTGTGGCTGCTCATGCGGTAAGGGTGAAATCCCAAAGACAGCAAGAGTTGCAATGATGACAGAACTTAAAAAGTTTGAAGTTCAAGAATATCCAATTCCTGAACTTGGCGATGATGATATTCTTGTAAAAGTAGAAGGCTGTGGTGTATGCGGTACAGATGCTCACGAATACAAGAATGACCCATTCTCACTAATCCCTGTTGTCCTTGGTCACGAGGGTACAGGTGAAATTGTAAAGATGGGTAAAAACGTAAAGGTTGACAGTGCAGGTAAACCGTTAAATCTTGGTGACAAGGTTGTTACTTGTATGATTTTCAAGGATAACCCTGATATTACAATGTTTGACCTTAATAAGCAGAATGTAGGCGGTGCAGATGTTTACGGTCTTCTTCCTGATGATGACGTACATCTTAACGGTTGGTACAGTGATTACATTCTTATCAGAGGCGGTTCAACAGTATTTAATGTAAGTGACCTTGACCTTGATTCAAGAATTCTTATCGAGCCATGTGCAGTTTTAGTACATGCTGTTGAAAGAGCTAAGACAACAAATATTTTGAGATTTAACTCACGAGTTGTTGTTCAGGGCTGCGGACCAATCGGTCTTATCTGTATAGCAGTTCTTCGTACAATGGGTGTAGAAAATATTGTTGCAGTTGACGGAAATGAGCAAAGACTTGAATTTGCAAAGAGAATGGGTGCTAATAACACAGTTAACTTCATGAACTACAAAGGTATAGATGCTCTTACAGAGGCTGTTAAAGAAGCTTTTGGCGGTTATCTTTGTGACTTTGCATTCCAGTGTACAGGTTCTCCTGTTGCACACAGCAACATTTATAAGTTTATAAGAAATGGCGGCGGACTTTGCGAACTTGGTTTCTTTATTAACGGCGGTGACGCAACAATTAATCCGCACTTTGATCTTTGCTCAAAAGAAATTACACTTGTAGGCTCATGGGTTTATACACTTAGAGATTATGCTACAACATTTGATTTCTTAAAGAGAGCAAATGCAATAGGACTTCCTATTAAGGAGCTTATTACACATAGATTTGGTCTTGATGAGATGAACGAGGCACTTGAAACTAACCTTGCTCAAAAGGGACTAAAGATAGCTTATATAAATAAGGATTTTTAATCCGCTCAAAACTGAGAAAGGCTGGGCTAAATAAATGAATGACGCAATAGGAATTATCGAAATGTTCGGGTTTGTGACAGCGATAACTGCTGCCGACGCTGCTGCAAAGGCGGCTGATGTAAAGGTAATTGCAATAGATTCAAACAAACCGGCAAACGCTGAAACAGTAGAAGTACCGCTTATTATGGCAGTTAAAGTACAAGGAAGCGTAAGTGCTGTTACAGCGGCTGTTGATGCTGCGGCAAGAGCGGCAGAGAGCATTTCGGGACTTATAAATACACATATAATTGCAAGACCCACCGACGATTCTCAGAAAATGGCAAACCGTACAAGCGTAGGCAGAGATAAAGTTGGTCATATACCAAATAACGGATAAGGAGGAATGATATAAATGCAAGCATTGGGATTTATAGAAACAAGAAGCCTTACTGCATCTATTGAAGCCTCAGACGCTATGACTAAAGCTGCTGATGTATGGGTAGTCGGAACGGAGAAGATAGGCTCCGGTCTTGTAAATGTAGTAATTCAGGGTGATGTTGACGCTGTTACAGCGGCTGTTAAAGCCGGTGAAGCAGTGGCAAGAGAAATTGGTGAGGTATATGCGGTACACGTTATACCACGTCCACATGATGACATTGCCAAGATATTACCTTCAATTTAACAGGGAGGTAGTTTATGGAATATTCATTAGGTTTGGTTGAGGTTTCAGCGTTAGGTAACGCAATAATTATGCTTGATGATATGCTTAAAGCAGCAGATGTTGAATTTGTTGCAACAGAGCGTAAACTTGGAGGCAGACTTGTGACTATAGTTGTACGTGGTGAGCTTACATCAGTACAGGCTGCAGTTGATGCAGGTGTTGCAAGGGCTAAAAGACACGATTGTCTGAAGGCATCTCAAGTTATAGCAAGACCTCATACAGAAATTTTAAAATTCCTGCATCTTGATGAAGAGGAAAAAGAACCTAATTCAGAAATTGCAGGTACACATGTGGGAGCATTAAAGGAAGAAGCTCCTGTACCGGAAAAAAAGCCGGTAAAACGTACCTCGACAAGAAGAACAGCAGTTAAAACTGAAAATGGAGAAGAAAAACCTGTTTCAAGAAGAAGAGGCCGTTCTAAAAAGTCTGAGGAATAATTGAGTTCTAAATATGCACATAGGTGCGTTTAGATAAATATAAATTAAGTCAAAAAGGGCAATGCCCAAGAAAAAATAGGAGGAAATAAAAATGGCAGTAGAAGCATTAGGTATGGTAGAAACAAGAGGTTTAGTAGCAGCTATTGAAGCAGCAGATGCTATGGTTAAAGCTGCAAACGTAACTTTAATCGGTACAGAAAGAATCGGTTCAGGTCTTGTAACTGTAATGGTAAGAGGTGACGTAGGTGCAGTTCAGGCTGCAACAGATGCAGGTGCAGCTGCTGGTTCAAGACTTGGTGAACTTGTATCAGTTCATGTTATCCCAAGACCACACAGCGATGTTGAAAAGATTTTGCCAACTGTTTAATTTAAGATTAGTAATTCTGCGTAAGCAGAAATAGGGGGACGAAAGTCCTTGTATCCTGTTGAAACTGCGGGAGAAAATATCTCCCGCAGTCAAATGGGAAACCTCAATTATTAGGAGGAAAAAGGAATGGACAATAATTTACAGGATATGATTGCAAAAGCAGTTGTAGATATTTTAAAGCAAAAAGAAGAGAGTAATAGTATAAAAGTAGGAGTGTCAGCGAGACACGTTCATTTGTCACAGGAAGATTTGGAAACTCTTTTCGGTAAGGGACATCAGCTTACCCCTAAAAAGCAGTTAATGGGTGATCAGTTTGCGGCAGAAGAGTGCGTAACGCTTGTAAGCCCATCACTTCGTACAATAGAAGGTGTACGAGTTTTAGGACCGGTTAGAAGCCAGTCACAGGTAGAAATATCAAGAACAGATACCTTTAAATTAAAGGTTAGTCCGCCTGTACGTCCTTCAGGCGAGTTAAAGGGCAGTGCACCTATGGCACTTGTTGGCCCAAAGGGCAGTGTATTTTTAAATGAATGTTGTATTATTGCAAACAGACATATACATATGACTCCCGCTGATGCAGAGAAGTATGGTATAAAAGATAATGATATTGTGGATGTTGAAATCCAAAACTCAAAACCAACACGTTTCTTTAACGTTCAGGTGAGAGTAAGAGAAGACTTTAATACGGAGATGCACATCGATACTGATGATGCAAATGCCTGTGCAATTAAGACAGGCGACAGAGTTGTGATATTGGAAAAATAACCATCTTAGGCTCATTGAGCTTAATAAGAGGATTGATAATATGATTATAGGCAGAGTATATGGCAGCGTTGTATCGACACACAAACTTGAAAGTCTTGTGGGATATAAGTTTATGTTGGTGCAGTGCATAGAACACAATCAGTTGGTCGATAAATTTCTTGTTGCAGTTGATGGAGTCGGAGCCGGTATGGGTGAAGATGTAATCATCACAACAGGAAGCAGTGCAAGAATGGCTTTGGGTAAGCCGGATGCACCGGTTGATGCAACAATAGTAGGAATACTCGATGAAAAACAGTGCTGATAAAAAAGCACATAAACCCACATATTTTGGTGCAGATAAGCACCGCTGTTAAGATTTATAGAGGGTAATACCTTTGAAATATTTAAGAACCAGCAGTATAATAAATCTATTGGTATCTTAATTTAGTTTTATTCTTTGGGGAGGAAGCAAGATGACATTTGAAGAGCTTCAGAAAGTTGTGTATGATGCAGGTATTGTTGGTGCCGGAGGTGCCGGATTCCCTACACATAGAAAATTTTCGGATAAGGTAAAGCAGATTATAGTAAATGCGGCAGAATGTGAGCCGCTTATGATGGTTGACCATCATCTTCTTGAGCATCATCTTCAAGCACTTGTTGATACGTTAAATATTCTTATTGATACGATGGGTGCAGATGAGGCAATTATAGGCATTAAGGGCAAGAATATGCACCTTCTTGATCAAAAGATAGTTGCATCTCTTGCTGGAACTAAAGTAAGAATTAAAGAAATACCTGATATTTATCCTGCCGGTGATGAAGTTGTGCTTACTTATGAAACTACCGGTAAAATTATTCCTGAAGGTTCTATACCGGTAATGGTAGGTGTAATGGTAATAAATGTAGAAACAGTTTATAATATTCACTGTGCTATTACAAAAGGTGAGCCCGTAACGCAAAAGTATATAACAATCGGCGGCGATACAAAGGAGGATATAACAATTAAAGCACCTGTTGGTATGAAGATTAAAGATCTTCTTACAGCAGCCGGTTATGGTGACCTTGAGGGTAAAGAGGTAATAAACGGCGGACCTATGATGGGTAAGCTTGTAAACCTTGAAACGGACAGTGTTACGAAAACAACCAAGGGACTTCTTATTTTCCCGGTTACTCATTCGATTATACAGCGTAAAAAACGCCCGATGTCAATGATTTTAAAGCGTGCATCGGCTGCTTGTTGTAACTGTACAATGTGTAGTGATATGTGTCCGAGAAACCTTTTGGGCTATGACTTAAATGTTCATAAGACAGTTCGTGCAGCTTCCCATAGTGAAGTAAATGATTCTGAAAGTTTCTTGCAGTCAGCACTTTGCTGCGGATGTGGTGTCTGTACAGTGATTGCGTGTCAGCAAATGCTTGATCCACAGGCTATTTCAATGGAAGTTAAGGGTTCTCTTGCAAGAAACGGTTTAAGACGTCAAAATAACAAAGCTCCTGAAAAGGTTAAGGACGTAAGAGCTTCAAGACTTGTATCTTCATCTGTTCTTATAGACAGACTTGGTATTAGAAAATATGTGAAGCCATCTGTTGAAAGAAGATATATGGACTTTGCTCCTCAGGAAGTATATATAGAACTTAAACAGCATGTAGGAAAGCCTGCTTCAGCAACTGTTAAGGTTGGAGATACTGTTAAGGTTGGTGATGTTGTTGCTCAGACTGCATACGAAGATTTAGGTACTACAATGCATGCAAGTATTGATGGTAAAGTTAAGGCGATTACGGACAGATTTGTTATTATTGAAAGATAAGTGGGTGATAGATGATGAATTCAATAGGTTTAGTTGAAGTAAAGAATGTATCTAAAGGTGTTGTTGTAACAGATGAAATGTTGAAGAGTGCAGGTATTACTCTTATCAGTTCTGGTTCTGTATGTCCAGGTAAGTTTGTTACTATTGTTGGCGGAGAGCTTAGTGCTATCCATGCTGCTGTTGACAGAGCCGTTCTTGTTGCAGAAGATGCACTTATAGATAAGTTTGTAATAGGTAATCTTGGTGATAATGTATTTGAAGCTATCTGCGGTACAGCTGATATTAAAGAGAAGAAGGCCTTTGGTATTGTTGAAACATTTACAGCTGCAAGTGCTATTGAAGCTGCTGATGCGGCTGTTAAGTCCGGCGATATTGAACTTATAGAAGTTCGTGTTGCAAGAGGTATGGCTGGTAAGTGTTTTGTATCAATGACAGGTGATGTAGCAGACGTTAAAGCAGGTGTTGAAGCCGGTGCAAGAATTGCTGCAGAGCAAGGTGTTCTTATTAACACTGAGGTTATAGCAAATCCACATCAGGAATTGTGGGAAGCAGTACTTTAATTTGATTTTTTACAAAGAACCGTATTGTTTAAAGCGGTTCTTTTTTAATTGACAATATAAAAAACAGGCAAACTTTCGTTTAGCCTGTTTTTTCTTTTAAAATATACCTTTATTATATTTAATTTGACCATACAGCATTATACAACACCCTATGATAACACCTGCTATCATAATACTGTCAAATGCTTTTTCAAAGATTAACTGGACAAGTCCGTTAAAAATAAGTGAAATACCTATGATAAGGGTACCTAAACCAACAACTTTGCCGTATTTTGGTATATCAGATTCTTTAACTTTTGTTCTATTATACCAGTGAATTGATCGAATATCACCTTTCATATTTAAAACAGCCAATATTGAAATCAAAACACCTAATATTATCATAAGATACATTTTAGTATACATAATTAGTCATCAATCTTAACAGTCCAGCCAAATTTATCCTCAAGTTTACCCCATTGAATACCTGTAAGTGTATCATAAAGCATTTGAGAAACTTCTCCGATTTCACCGTTGTTTACAGGCATTACAAGGTCACCATATTTAAGTTCGCCTATAGGTGATATAACAGCTGCTGTACCTGTACCCCAAGCTTCTTCAAGTTTACCTGCTTTAAATGCTTCAACAAGTTCATCTATTGAGATTCTGCGTTCTGACACTTTATAGCCTTTTGATTTAAGAAGTTCGATGATTGACATTCTTGTAATACCGCCAAGGATTGAACCTACAAGTGCAGGAGTGACAACTTCACCGTCAATCTTAAAGAAAACGTTCATTGAACCTACTTCTTCGATATATTTTCTTTCTACACCGTCAAGCCATAGTGTTTGAATATATCCTTGTTCAGCAGCTTCTTCCTGACCTTTAAGAGAAATTGCGTAGTTTGCACCGGCCTTTGTAAATCCGGTACCGCCTACAACTGCTCTTACATATTTTTCTTCAACATAAATCTTAACAGGTGCTATACCTTGTGGGTAATATGCACCAACCGGTGAAAGAATTATTGCGAATATAAGATGTTTTGCAGGATGTACACCTACATGTACATCGTTTGCGAATATATATGGTCTTATGTAAAGAGATGTACCGTCCTCAGAAGGAACCCAGTCCTCATCTACTTTAACAAGTTCTTTAATTGCCTTTAGAGCAAACTCTTCATCAATTTTCGGTATGCACAATCTTTCGCATGATACGTTTAGTCTTGCCATGTTCTTTTCAGGTCTGAAAAGCTGAATACTGCCATCTGCTGTGCGGTATGCTTTTAGTCCTTCAAAAACCTCTTGAGCATAATGAAGAACCATTGAAGCAGGATCTATTTCAAAAGGTCCGTAAGGAACAATTCTTGCATCATGCCAACCTTGACCCTCATCATAATTCATAATGAACATGTGGTCTGTATAATATAATCCAAATCCAAGCTTAGATTGGTCAGCCGGTTTTTGTTTCGGGTTAGTTGTTCTTGTGATTGAAATTTCCATTATAAACGCTCCTTTTATTTTATACATAAAATTTGTCTATAAAATATATTATACTTCTTTTTTTTAATGTTGTAAAGTGTTATAACATAATTTTGATGTATTTTTACAAATTTTTCGTTATAAAAAAGTTTGAAAAAGCTAACAGTTAAGCCGCTTTTGCTTAGAAATAGCATTTTAAGCAATCTATATTCTTTAGTATATCATACATAAACGTGTATTCATGAATTATTCTGTTTATACATCTACGGCAAAAGTCATAACGCAGTCTGTCATTATCACGCATTTGTTGTTTCATTCCCCATGTATGGGTGAACATATTGTTTTCTTCACTAAATAGATTATATAAGTCTGAAAAAGACTGGGCGTTAATTCCCATAACCTTTGCACACATATTTATAAGACGCTGTTCGGCAAATACCATATATGTTAAGCGGTCAGATGTTTCTTTTGTACTGTGCATAAATTCTATTGACTTTTCTGTATAATATTTTAAAAATTCATTGTTTTTTATAACACAAAAAGCGGTATTGCATGCGGGAATTGTCCAATCAAAATGAGTATCGAAGGAATAGTTATCCACGTTAAAGTGTTCTTTAGGAGGATAAACATCAGGATATAAATCTTCAAAGTGAATAACTGTTAAATCACAAAGACTGTCAAAGTCAATACTGTCCCATACGATAAAATCAGTGTCTATCATTGCAATGGGTGCAGTTTGTTTTTTTAAAGCAAATATTTTTCCTGCTGCCCAATATACATCTGCGTTTACATCAATATTATCAAGGGAACACTCAATATCATTCCAAATACGGCTAAGACCTATATTTTTATAGTAATCTAAACCTATAGAATCTGTAACCATTTTTATTGAACCGTTTTTATCACGCCATTTTAATGCCGAAAGGACAGTTGTAAGGATTTCAAAATCTTCCGTTTCATAAGGTTTGTTTGTTTTATTTGTAAATGGTTTTGTCCAGTTTATATGTATAGCGTTCATAGATTTTTCCTCATATCAAATTAATACCGTATCCGTTTACCAATATACATTCATGATTTTTATAATTTGATGAATATACATCTGCAAATGATGTTGAATACGACGTTGTATAAGATGTTAAAAAGGATGTTGTGTAAGAGGTTATATACGATGTGCTAAAAGAACCATTTTCATACTCGTATTCATATTCGTACATCAATGTATAACTTGATACAAGATAAGAAGATATAAAACTTGAAGAAGATGGTGTACATACATTTATACATGCAGAAGGTTTTTCTTTATATATCGGTGTAAAACCAATACAACTAATATCTTCAAATTCTTCTGCACATAAGTCAGTAAATGCTTGTACATTACCTATTGCAATATATGTAATGCCCTTTAATGAAGGGAGAAAAAATTCATTATCACAAAGACCGATTGAAGTGTGCCCGGCATTTAGTGCATTTTCCAGCTCCTGCTGGTTAAATACAAAAATATCAAATGTCATAAGCACACCCCCAAACTGAAATTTTGTTTCATAACATAAGAATATTATACCATAAAACAAATCAAAATAACAGCTTTATTTTTTAAAAAATCGTTTTTCCAAAAATTTATTAAACCTTGCACCATATAGAAAAATATTCATGCAAAAATACAGCCATAGCATTAAAAACACGATAGCGGCAACAGAGCCGTAAACGTATGAATAGTTAGAATAATTCTCTATATATATCGAATAAATGTGTGAAAAAACCATCCAGCCGATAGCTGAAAAAAGAGCACCGGGGAGCTGATGAGAAAATTTGTTTTGGTATTTCGGCAAGAATCTGTAAAACAGTGCGAAAATTAATGTAAGATAAATAACAAATATAACTGTTTTCAGTTCAAGGAAAAGACTGAAAATAACAGAAATTATATAATATTTTCTGCTTAAGATTTCTTCTATTCTGTTTCCGAAACCAAAGAATAGGATTGTTAATATAAGTGCGGCTATAAATATAAGAGTATATATTAAGGACATAGAACGTCTGTAAAAATAATTTTTTTCGGGTGCGTTGTATATTCTGTTAAGACCTGTAAAAAGTGCCATAACGCCCTTTGAAGCAAGCCACAACGTTGTAACGGCTGAGATTGATATTACAGGAGCATTGGAAGCTTTACTAAACAGTTCATTTATAATTGTTGTTAAAAACATACTTACCTGCGGCGGTGCATAGGAATTTATAGTGTGAATAAAAGTTTGCAGGTCAATGTTTATAAAAGATTTAATAACAGTAAAGCAAAGCAGTAAAAATGGAATTGACGAAATCATAAGGAAAAAAGATGCCTGTGCAGCGTATATTCCTATTTCATCGCCGGCTATTTTAGAAATTATTGTCTGAACTTTTTCATATATATTTTTCAATTTTTCCATGATATAATCTCCGTTCCCGTTTATATATATAATATACAATAATTTATATTTTTAGTCTATCATTTTAACGGAAAGGGACTGTTAAAATAACAGTCCCATAATAATTATTTTACTTCAAATCTTTCTTGACCTGCATATGTTGGTATTTCAAAATGGTACTCGGCAGTTGGAAACGCTTCAAACATACTGCTCATACTTTTAGCTTGTTTTGATGCCCATGCAACGTCTGTGGCATATTGATGCTGGGCAGGTTCCTCAGGATTCCAACGCATTTTGTAAAGTGTGTTTTGGGAATAGCTTGGATTATTTATATAATTTTCACTTATCCATTCTGCTCCGCCTTCGACTGCTTTTTCAGGTGTCGTCCAACCCTGTTCATAGGCATACTCTGCACCGGCATTAATCGGGTCTATATCAACTGCTCCGATTCCAAACATATTGTAAACAGTAGTTCCGTTAATTTCAACTCCGTTTGCAAGCTCAGACGAACCGTTTCCTGTTTCAAGGCATGCGTGGATTACAAGGTAAACTTCGCTTATTCCGTTTGTGTCAGCAGCGTTCTTAAATGTTTCTCCAAGCCCGCTAAGACTTCCTTTGCCGTTTAAATAGGTGTCAAGAACTGACGCATCAATATTATTTGAAGAGCTTAAGTCCATAAATTGGTATTTGTCATATCCTGTTACAAGATTTTCTGGGTTTACATACTGCTCCACCTGCTCAATAGCTGCCGGGAATACACCTGTTGTAAATACAGTTGGAGATGCTTCCATTTGTAATTGTGCCATTTCTTCAACTGTAATGTCGTAATCGGTGTATACAACAGGAATTTCTTCGGTACGCTTTTCCCATGTAGTAACAGTAACGGTACATTTTGCAGTGTATCCGCCGTCAACTGTTCTTGCGTAAATATCAGTTGAACCTACACCGCATGGATATACAAGTCCGTCACTGTCAACTGTGGCAATGGATTCGTCGTCACTGTACCATGTGACCTCCTGAATAGTTGCATTTGTAGGTGCAACAAGGGCATTAAGCTGTGCTGTAATAGGTTTATCAGCGTAAAGTGTCATTTCACTTTGTGACATGGCAACGCCCTCAACACCTATTACATGATTTACTTTAAAACGTGACTTTGCACTGCCGCTTGTGACTTCAATATACGTTACGCCTGTTTTTGAACCGGGAGTGACAACACCTCTGCTGTCAACCTCTGCAATAGATATATCCTCAGACTTAAAAGAAAGGGATTTATCTGTTGCATTAACCGGATAAACATCTGCCTCAATTAAATACGGTTCGTTTTCTCTTCCTGAATAAAAAGTTACACTGCTGCTGTCTTTAAAGGAAATTGTTTTAGCTTCAACATCGTCAAAGGTAGATGTTGGCGTAAAATATGGCTGCTGCTCTACGTGTTCGTCTCCTGAATCATTAAGTTTGTATGCACCATATACAGACAGATTTGTTATAACAAGTATTAAAGCGGAAATTACCGCTGTTAGTTTTTTCAATTCTAACACCACCGAAATAATTTATTGTTATCTCATTTTATAAAATTATTGTAATAATGTCAAGGCTGCTAAAAAAATTGGTATTTACTATGTAACAATGTAATGAAAATACGACTTTTTTCTTAAAAAACATTGTAAAATTAACGTTTATGGTATATAATTATATGGAATATGCGATAGATTTTTTAAGGAGGATTTTTATATATGGAAAATACAGAACAGAATGAACAGCAGCTTTCTGCATTGCTGCAGGTTCGAAGAGATAAACTTTCAGAATTACAAAATGAAGGCAGAGATCCTTTTAAGATTACAAAGTTTAATCGTACACATACATCATCTCAGATAAAGGATAATTACACAGAAGAAGAACGTGAACTTAAAAAACGTGGCAGTGATGAAGTTCAGATTATAAAGGCACATATCTCAGAACTTGACGGACAGATAGTTTCGGTAGCCGGTAGAATCATGTCAAAGAGAGGTATGGGTAAAGTAGGTTTCATTCATGTACAGGATATAGAAGGACAAATACAGCTTTTCGTAAAGAAAGATGTTTTAGGTGAAGAGGAATACGCTCGCTTTAAAAAGCTTGATATTGGCGATATAATCGGTGCAGAGGGTGAAGTGTTTACTACTCAGACAGGTGAAATTTCTGTAAGAGTTGATAAAATAACACTTCTTTCAAAGTCACTTTTACCGCTTCCTGAAAAGTTCCATGGTATGACAGATACTGACCTTAGATATCGTCAAAGATATATTGACCTTATTATGAACGCTGATGTTAAAGATACCTTTATTAAACGTTCAAAGATTATTGCGTCGATAAGAAGCTATCTTAACGGTCAGGGATTTTTGGAAGTTGAAACACCGATGCTTGTGTCAAATGCAGGCGGTGCAGCTGCACGTCCATTTGAAACACATTTTAATGCTCTTGATGAAGATTTCAAACTTAGAATTTCACTTGAGCTTTATTTAAAGCGTCTTATTGTCGGCGGATTTGATAAGGTTTATGAAATAGGAAGAGTATTTAGAAATGAAGGTCTTGATACACGTCACAATCCTGAATTTACTCTTATGGAACTGTATCAGGCATATACAGATTACCACGGTATGATGGACCTTACAGAAAATATGTATCGTCATGTTGCACAAGAGGTACTTGGTACTACAAAGATTGTTTATAATGGAATAGAGATGGATTTAGGTAAGCCGTTTGAACGTATTACAATGGTAGATGCGGTAAAGAAGTATTCAGGTGTTGACTTTAATGAAATTCATACTCTTGAGGAAGCACGCAGGGCTGCTGACGAACATCATGTTGAATATGAGGAAAGACATAAGAAAGGTGATATACTAAACCTATTCTTTGAGGAATTTGCAGAAGAACATTTAGTTCAGCCTACATTTGTAATGGACCATCCGGTTGAAATATCACCGCTTACAAAGAAAAAGCCGGAAAATCCTGAATATGTTGAACGTTTTGAGTTCTTTATGAACGGCTGGGAAATGGCAAACGCATATTCAGAGCTTAATGACCCGATTGACCAAAGAGAACGTTTTAAGGCTCAGGAGGAACTTTTGGCACAAGGTGATGAAGAGGCTAATACAACAGATGAGGACTTTATGCGTGCCCTTGAAATAGGTATGCCTCCGACAGGCGGTATAGGTTTCGGTATTGACCGTATGTGTATGCTTTTAACAGATTCACCTGCAATTAGAGATGTGCTTCTGTTCCCGACAATGAAGCCGCTTAAAGATTAATCAGGAGGTCAAAAAATATGGCAGAAAAGTATGGAACTGTTCCGCCGAAATATACAGCCAAGTGGTGGCAGTATATTTGGGACTATTATAAATGGCACATTATTATAACAGTAGTTGCATTACTTGTGGCGTCGGTTACGATTGTTCAGTGTGCAACAAGACCGAAATACGATATGAACGTTGTGTATGCCGGTCATAAAAATTATACTGAACGTGAGGCGGAGGATATAGAAAATCTTGTGGCTCAGTATATAACTGATATTGACGGAAATGGCGAAAATTCCGTATTATTCCAGCCATTGGTATTTATGGATAGTAATGGCAGTGCAGAATACGACTATGCCGTACAGACTAAACTTGATATGACTTTTTTAGATGACTGTTCGTTTATATACTTAATGGATAAGGAACAGGCACAGATATACCTGCAACGTGATTCAATACAAGATTCATTTGAAGATGTTTCAAAATGGGCAGGTGAAACTTCCGCTGAAGTTTTAAAAGCTGAAAATGGCACAGGTTATGCTGTAAGCTTGGCGGATAGTGCTTTATTTAAAGAAAAAAATATTTACTGCGATGATTTATATATAATGGTCAGCCGTAATTACAAGGACGATGAGGCAAATGTAAAGGCTCATGAGGATTCATTAAATGCAGCAGCTATGCTGATTAAGTAAATCGAGCAGATAAAGGAGGGTTATTATGGCTGTACTCAAACCCGAAATAGCAACAAGTGAATATGAAATGTTTTCCCGTTATAAAGAAACAAGGGATATACAGCTTCGTGATGAAATAGTATCCTCCTACATATATATTGCGGAAATTCTTTCACGCAAGTTCGTCAATAGAGGCGTTGAATATGATGATATATTTCAGGTTGCGTGCATGGGTATATTATATGCCGTTGAAAGATTTGATCCTGACAGAGGCGTAAAGTTTGCAACTTTTGCAACACCTACTGTACTTGGGGAGATACGTAAGTATTTTAGAGATAAGGGTAATTTTATAAAAATACCACGCCGTATTTATGAGATATTCTACAAGGCGGAAAGGATAAAAAGAGTTTCCGGTGGTATGTCGCAATCGGAAATGGCAAGAATTTTGAATATTCCGGAGGAACTTTTGGAAAGTGTATCCGAGATGAGTGATTTATCTTTTATGAAGTCCCTTGAATATGAGGCCTATGCCGATGGTGAAATGAGTTTTTCAAACCTTGTAGGTGTGGAAGACAGAAATTACCTTATGATTGAGGATAAAGACTTTATAAAGTTTTGTTTGGACAAGCTTACAAATGATGAAAAACAGTTTGTCGAATATCGCTACTATGAGGAAAAAAGTCAAAAGGAAATTGCAAATCTAATGGGCGTTTCCCAAATGCAGGTATCACGAATGGAAAAACGAGTGCTTAAAAAAATGAGAAACTTATATTTCAGGGATTAGGAAAGGAGATTTGATATGCTTACAGAAAAGAAAAAGGAATTTATTGAATTTATGATGGAATCCGATGTGCTTCGTTTCGGAGATTTCGTTACAAAGAGCGGAAGAAATACACCGTATTTTGTAAATACCGGTAATTTCAAAACAGGAAAGCAGATTGCAACACTTGGTAAATTCTATGCTGCACTTATTAAGAAAGCATGCGGCAGTGAGTTTGACTGTATGTTCGGCCCGGCATATAAAGGAATACCTCTTGCAACGGCTGCGGCAGCGGCACTTTATAACGAATATGAAATAGACAAGCCTTATTTCTTTAACAGAAAAGAAGAGAAGGATCACGGTGAGGGCGGTTCACTTGTAGGTTATAAGCCTCAGGACGGTGACAGAGTTATTATTATCGAAGATGTTATTACAGCAGGTACTGCTGTAAGAGAAACTATGCCTATCTTAAAAGGTGCGGCTAATGTTGAAGTTAAGGATATGTTTATTTCAGTAAACAGATGTGAAGTTGGTCAGAATCCAAACAAAACAACTATTATGGAGGTAATGGAGGATTTTGGTATAAACGTACATTCAATAATAACTGTTAAGGATATTTATGAATACCTTGAGCAGGATGGTTCATACGGTGAAATTTTAACAAATATGAAAAAGTATATGGACACATACTGCGTTTTTTAATCGGAGGTGATTACCATTAAGAAATTTATAAAATTATTTATGCCGCTTATGTTTCTTATGTTGATACATACGGTGGCAGTACATGCGTATAATGTTGTGGACTTACCTGAAAATATGACTCTTTCTGACGCAATGGGAATATTTAACGGTGATGAAATAACGAGAGTTACTGTTTCAAACGTTGCGGACGGTAGTTATACGGAGCTTACACGAGAGGAAATACTTGATTTTTACTATACTGCTCAAGATATGACTGTGTATAGAAAAGTAAATCCTACTCCATTTAGAGGACTTTCTATAAACGTATATACTCAAAATGATGTGAAAAGCTATTTCTTTACTTCCGGCATACAAATAGGTCTTTACGGAGATAGTAACTATATATGCTATAAATTAAGCGATGAAGATACGGAAGAATTATTGTATCTTGACAGTAAGTATAAAGACGATAAGGAAAGACAAACAGGTGAAGAACTTCACAGAGCTACTGCTAACGATTTTCTAAAATTACCTGCTGCACCTTGGGCACAGTCTTTTGCACAGGAAGCAGCTCAAAAAAGTCTGTTGCCATATCAATTTACTGGTAAATACAGCGATAATATTACACGAGAGGAATTCTGTGTACTTTTAGGTAATATGATTGCTGTTAAAGAAAATTATAAAGACTTGGATACGTATATGATTGATAGAGGTGAACCGTACTTAAAGAACTATTTTGTTGATTGTGAGGGTGTTAATGATGCAGTTAACATTCTTTATGCACTGGGAATAGTAAATGGTAAAGATGAAGAGCATTTTGATCCATACGGAATTATAACACGTGAGGAAGCGGCTGCACTTTTGTGTAAGACCGCAGAAATGTATAAATGGGTAGGAACTAATACCAGTCTTACTTACAGTGATTCAGGCAGTGTATCACCTTGGGCTGTGTTTTACGTTACATGGGCAAACGAAAATAAAATCATGACAGGCATGACAGCTACTGAATTTGTACCGCAGGGCTCATATACTGTGGAACAGGCGATAGCAACAATAGTAAGATTATATAATTTCATAATGGCATAAAAAAACAGCCGTTTTTGATATGACAAATGTAATAGTAATTACATTGTTAATCATCACGGCTGTTTTTTTTATTCGGCTATTAAATCTCCTATGTTAACAACATCTCCGGCACCCATTGTAAATACAATATCTCCCTTTGATACGTGTTTTTTCAGAAATTCAGCTATGTCGTCAAATTTATCAATATACTGTGCTTTTACTCCTCTTTTGCATATATCGTTTGCAAGGTTTTCAGGATTTGTAACACCGTCATATTTTTCTCTTGCAGCATATATATGAGTCATAATAAGCTCGTCAGCGTCGTCGAATGCTTCGGTAAATTCTGTCCATAATGTTCTTGTTCTTGAATAGGTATGGGGCTGAAATACACACCATACTTTGTTGTGAGGGAATTTCTTTGCGGCACTTAATGTCGCTTTTATTTCCGTTGGGTGATGTGCATAATCATCTATGACGACAGCGCCGTTTAAAAATCCTTTTTTTTCAAAACGTCTGTGTGTACCTTTAAAAGTTTCAATACCTTTTGCGGCAACATCAGCATTAACTCCGCAAAGCTGGCATACTGCAACTGTTGCAAGTGAGTTTAAAATATTATGGTCACCCGGAACATTTAATTTTACGGAACATATTTTTTCTCCCTTTTTCATCACATCAAATGACGGAAAACCTGCATGGTATTCTATATTTGCAGGGTAGTAATTGTTTTTTGTATCCATACCATAAGTTATAATATTTAAGTCATCAGCACCTTCAAGGGCTTTTTTTATGTTTAAATCATCACCCATTGCTACGACATAACCTATATCTTTTGTTAAATATGCAAACTGCCTGAAGCTTTCTATAATCTCATCTATTCCTGAAAAGAAATCAAGGTGGTCCTCTTCAATATTTGTTATAAGTGCGATTGTCGGATAGAATTTTAAAAAGCTGTTAGTATATTCGCACGCCTCTGTTACGAAATATTCGTGGCTTCCTGTTTTTATATTTCCGCCTATAAGGTCAAGTTCGCCGCCTACGCTTATTGTAGGGTCAAGGTTAGCACCTATAAGTGCATGAGCGAGCATGGAGGTTGTGGTTGTTTTGCCGTGAGTACCGCTTACTCCTACTGCGTGCTTATATCTTTTCATTATAGCACCTAAAAATTCTGCTCTGCCAATAGTACGTATGCCTTTCTCTTTAGCAAGAATCATTTCGGGATTATCATCTTTTGCCGCAGCTGTGTATACAACAAGAGAAGCATTTTCTATCCCTTTTGTATTTACAGCGTCATGGCCGTAAACTATATCTGCACCTAATTCTTCAAGCTTTTTAGTTATATTACTTTCGTTCCAATCTGAACCTGTAACGGTATAACCGTTTTTGATTGCAATTTGTGCAAGTCCGCTCATACTTATTCCGCCTATACCTATAAAGTGTATAGAAGCATTTTTTTCTATGTCAGATATTTGAAATCTGTTCATTATCAATTCTCCTCTTAATAATTAGTATATTTATTATATACCTTAATTTATAAATTGAAAACCCTTTTTTACAAATTTTTCTGATTTGAAATAAAGTTTTACAATTTTTAAGTGATTTTTTCAATAAAATCTGTGCAAAATACTTGACAAATCCAAATATTTACTATATTATAACACTATACAGAATGTCGAAGGGTGGTGAAACTTGTGGAAATAACAGACATCAGAATTAAAAAGATAGCCGGTGACGGAAAGATGAAAGCAGTTGCATCAGTTACATTTGATAATGCATTTGCAGTACATGACGTAAAGGTTATTGAAGGCCCGGAAAAGCTTTTTGTTGCTATGCCGAGCAGAAGAACTCCGGATGGCGAATATAGAGATATTGCACATCCTATAAACAGTGAAATGAGAGGTATGCTTGAAAGTAAGGTGCTTGCAGCATACGATGCTGTTGAAGATGAGGCTCCGGCAGCAGATGAAGAATAATTGAAAATTAAATTGCAGACAAGCCATGATAGGTTTGTCTGTTTTGCTTTTAGATAAAATAAAAAAATACGTAAGGCTTTGCCTTACGTATTTTTTTCTATCAATTATATACAACGATTAATCTTGCTACACCTTTTGTTTTACATATAAGAACCTTTGAGCAGCCTGCTCCGAAGTTCTTTGCGTCTTTCAGGTCATTAATTGACATATCAGTTGTTGTACCTGAAGCGTATCTGCTGATTTCATCACGAGTATCTTCCATTCTTACAATTTTCGTTGCAGAAGTGATTGTAACTTCTTCGTAATTACTGTCGTCAAGAACAAGAGTTCCATCTTCTCCGGCTGTAAAACCGTCTTTTGTAACGTATAGCTTCTTATCGTCAAGCAGTACTTGACTTACATTATACATACAAGCTCTTGAATATGGTTCGGTAGTTCCAAGTGAAGAATTTGAGTATATTTCGTCTTCATCTGTACCCGTTTTTTTGAACCTATAATCAAATTTATATTCTTGGAAGTTATTTTCTTCTGACGGTGTTTGTTCTTCTGCCCAGCTGTATTTTTGACCGTTATATTCTTCACCGTCAAGAACAGCTGCTATATCAGAGAATTTAATACAGTTTATTCTGCCTTGAGCAAGGTTATCACTGTCATAAGCAAATTGTATAACATCACCCACAGCTATATCTTTAAACTCTGTATCATCGTAAGTTGTCCATGATTTAGTTGTGTTACTTGCAGCAAATACGTCAAATTTAAGTGAAGTCGAATCTGTTGATTCATTGTATGTACTTTCAGGAAGTGAGGCAACTACTGAATAGTTAGAATCTTTCTTTACCTTGTTTAATGAACCGTCGCTGCCGTACATTATAATAAGCCCGGCAACTTTAGACGCATTTATATCGTATGCTTCAACATAGAATGTTTCACCTGTTGTAAATGCAGATGAAGGTGTCTTTTTAGCATATTTTTTGTTATCTGTTCTATCACCAGGGATACATAGTACAATGGTTGATGAATTTACAGCAAATGATGTTTTTCCGTCTTGTGAAAAACTGTTTGATGTGTAAGTATAAGCACCAAGATCTTTACATTTAACAAGCTGTTCTTTATCTATGTTTTCATTCTGGACTTCATCAGATGTAGCTGTTATAATATCTGTTACTTCTCCGTTTGTGATTTTTATTCTTGCTGGCTGTGAGTAGCCTGTAAGTGACGGTGTTTTGCCGTTTCCGTAAATTTGGTCTGAAAACTCTGTGTCACCGTTTGTATATGATGCTGTATCAGCAAGTCTTTCCATTGCAAGATCTGAATTTATTGAAGAACCGTTTAGCTTTATTCTATCCTTTAGAGGGTATGAAGCTGCTTCTCCTGATACGTTTTGCATATAAGCTGTTATATAAACTTTACCGCCTTCGTCATAATCTATGAAAGCGTTTGTAATATAGCCGTATGGTAGAACAGCTGTCTGCTCAAGTGAACCAAATACCGCAGTGTTAAAGGCATCAAGATAGAATGTACCTGAAAGTCCTGCTTTAAGTTCCTTTCCATCTTTTTCACTTATATATGATGCACATTTTTCGCCGAGTTCATATTGTTTATCGCTTATAGTAATACGAGTACCATCTGAATTTATTGATGAAATAGTACCTTTTACTGTTTGATTTGTGACAATAAGTGTATAAAGAGATCCGTCAAGACTTTTTGCGTAAAGTATTACATCGTTTGTAGCTATTGATGTTACAGGGATTTCTTTATCGTTCTTTGTTATTGTGTAAGTATATTCTGCACTTTGTGGGTCTAAAATCAAGTAATTACCTGTTACAAGCTTGTCTGTTATTCGGTAATCAGATGATGTAGGTGCTGAATATGCTACCATTGTTTCATAATCGTAAATTTGAAGCATATCAACTGTGCCGTCATTGCCTGAATCAGTAGCTTTAACTGTACCGTAAATTGTGTATCCCGTGTCAGGATTTAACCATAATTCAAGTGCTTCCTGACGTGAATATGAATTTTCGGAATTTGTTACAGGGTCAGTAAGAGTTACAGGTTCTTCGGAAGTAACTATCATTCCGTTGTATCTTATAGTAACGTCATCTTTTATTTTAAGTGACTTTGATTTGGTAGCAGATTCGTAATACTTAAGAGTATTTCCGGAAAAATTATTTAAATCAGAACTGTTAATTTCGTATTCTGTATTTTTTGATGTTTCATCATCAATTATGACAAGCGTCTTTTCTGAATTTTCTGTTGGCTGTTTATAATAAACTGTAATTGTATTGCCAAGATACTTGCTTATATCAGATATGTTTTGTGTATAAGATAGGTAGTTAATAATAACTTCCTCACCGCTGTTTGACATGATTGCCATTTCGCCTTCAAGCAAGTCGCGTTTACAGTCTTCCGTTACATAATCTCCAACACCGGTAAGAATACCCTTTAATTCTTTTACCTGAAGATAATCGTTAAGCAAAGTTTTATCAGTTTTGTTCCAGCCAAAACCTGTATTTTCGTACATTTCAATTTCAAGAGCATTGTAAAGTGACTGTGCAATTACACCTCTTGTTGCATTTTGATTATATGATGCATCTATGTTTTTTGTAATACCGAGTGAAGATGCTTGATATATATATCCTGAGGGCCATCCGCCGTTTTGCATAGCGAATGTATCATATCCAAGAGTACATACTATCATTTTAAGTGCTTGTTCGTATGTTACCGGTGATTCGGGAGCAAATGTTCCGTCTCCCATACCGTTTATAATACCGAGGTTGAATGCTGTTTGTATATAATTTTTAGCCCAGTGAGAAGTATCTACATCGCTAAAATCAATAGTTTCATGTGTCATATCTTGATAGCCAAGCAAAGAAACTATAAGTTTTGTAAATTCTGCTCTTGTAACGGGATTGTCCGGTTTAAATGTGCCGTCCTCATAGCCGTCTATAACCGAAAGTTTTGACAGCGTTGTTATCGCATTTTTGTAAGAATTGTCATCGGTAACATCGCTGAAAGCGGCAAATGTAACTGTTTGACAAAGCATTGATATTGTGATTACAATGGTAGTCACAACAGCTGTTAATTTTTTCATAAATAATTCACCTTTCCTCTCTTAAATAGCAATATATATTCATTCTATCACTTATTTATTTATAAGTCAAACAATATTAAGGTAAAATGTAAACAAATTAATAAATAATAAATTAATATATTGAAATAATCATAATAAAGTGGTAAAATGAATGATAATTAATTTTTAAAGGGATTAAGGAGGACAAATTTTATGAATAACGATAAAAAGAATCGTTCCCCTTTAAAAAATCCTTTAGTGATATTTCTCGTGATTTCGGTCATAGCGACATTTATATTGAATATGGCAATGATGTCATTTCAGTCACCGACAAGTCAGGAAATAGCATACAGTGATTTTTTAAAAATGCTTGATGAAGATAAGGTTGATGAAGTTGTATTTAAAACGGAGCAGATTGTAATATACGAAAAATACGACGAATCTGTTCCTGTTGAAATAAACACAAGTACGGCATTGATGCAGGCAATGGGGATTGACACCGAAGCACTTGTGGAAAAAGCAAAGGAGAACAGCAGAAAAATATATTATACAGGATATATATATAATGAAAAACTTTTAGATAAACTTGATGAAAAGGGAGTAGAGTATTCAACTCCAATACAGCATAGTAATCCGCTTCTTGATTTCTTTCTGACATGGATTCTTCCGCTGGTAGTTATATATCTTTTGTTCTTTATTCTAACTCGTTCTATGTCAAAGAAAATGGGCGGCGGAGGAATAATGGGAATAGGTCAGTCCAATGCAAAAATGTATAGTGTGGAAAATGCAACGGGAATAACATTTGCAGATGTTGCAGGCCAGGAGGAGGCAAAGGAATCCCTTGATGAAATAGTCGATTATCTGCATAATCCTGCAAAGTATCAGGCAATTGGTGCAAAACAGCCAAAGGGTGCATTATTGGTAGGACCTCCGGGAACGTGTAAAACTCTTCTTGCAAAGGCTGTTGCAGGAGAAGCGAAAGTTCCGTTCTTTTCACTTTCCGGTTCGGAATTTGTGGAAATGTTTGTAGGTGTCGGTGCGTCACGTGTTCGTGATTTATTTAAACAGGCATCTGCAAAGGCTCCTTGCATTATATTTATCGACGAAATTGACGCTATCGGTAAATCAAGAGATAACCAAATAAGTTCAAATGATGAACGTGAACAGACTCTAAATCAGCTTTTATCTGAAATGGATGGATTTGATTCATCAAAGGGACTTGTGATTTTAGCGGCAACGAACCGTCCTGAAATACTTGATAAAGCACTTTTAAGACCAGGAAGATTTGACAGACGAATTATAGTTGAAAAACCGGATCTAAAGGGACGTGAGGATATACTAAAGGTTCATATTAAAAATGTAAGAACTGAACCTGACATAAATCTTCACGAAATGGCACTTGCAACAAGCGGTGCTGCCGGTGCAGACCTTGCGAATATGGTAAATGAAGCGGCACTTAGAGCAGTAAGATGCGGCCGTAAGACTGTTAGCCAAGAGGATTTAATGGAAGCGGTTGAAGTTATCATTGCCGGTAAGGAGAAGAAAGACAGGATTTTATCACCTAAAGAAAAAAGAATAGTTTCTTTCCACGAAGTTGGTCACGCTCTTGCTACTGCCGTGCAAAAACATACTCAGCCTGTTCATAAAATAACTATTGTACCAAGGACTATGGGTTCACTTGGTTATACAATGCAGATGCCTGAAGAAGAAGAACGTTACCTTATGTCAAAAGACGAGATATTAGATCAGATCACAGTATTTCTTGCAGGTCGTGCGGCGGAAGAATTGGTATTTAATATCAAAACAACCGGTGCATCAAATGATATAGAACGTGCAACATCGCTTGCAAGAAGTATGATAACTCAATACGGTATGTCTGATAAATTCGGTATGGCTGGACTTGAAAGTATTCAAAATAAATATCTTGACGGAAGAAGCGTTTCAAACTGTTCAGAGGAAACAAAAACAAGTGTTGATAACGAGGTTGTAAAAGTTCTTAAAGAATGTTATGATACAGCACTTGCAATTTTAAAGGATAATCGTGATGCCCTTGATGAGATAGCAGAATTTCTTATAGATAAAGAAACTATTACGGGTGATCAGTTTATGGAAATATTTAACAGAGTTAGGGAAGGTAGAAATAAAGATGCACAAGACAATGCAGAGGAAAGTGAATAATACCATGTCTGTTTCTGCCATAAGAGTAAAAGGTCTTAGAAAAGAATTGGGTATGACACAAAGTGAACTTGCAAAGCGTCTTATGGTTTCAAGGAGTTGTGTTGCAAATTGGGAAAGCGGTACAAGAACGCCTGATTGCAATTCAATTATGCGTATGTCAAAACTGTTTAAAGTGCCGGTAGACTATATTTACGGTATAAGTGACAGAAGATATAAAGTTAAAATGGTACGTGATCTTGATATAGATCTTACAAAGTTAAATGGTGACGGAATTGCTATGTTATGCGATTATTACCGTTATTTAGCGGGTAATGACAAGTATAAGGCAAAATAATATAAAATAAATTCAAAAAAAGCTTGACTTTTTTTGAGATAAACTATATAATTATATAGCTTGTGAAAACAGGCAATCCTTGCCCATGATGGAGTATCGTGGGACTAAAGTCCATAAGGAGGTGCGAAAAATGGCTGAAAAAATGCTAAACAGCTATGAAACAATTTTTATCATTGACGCAACACTTGATGAGGAAAAGGTGACGGCTCTTAAAGATAAGTTTACATCACTTATTGAAAAGAACGGTGAGCTTGAATCAGTTGATGAGTGGGGCAAGAGAAGACTTGCTTACGAAATTAATGATAGAACAGAAGGTTTCTACTATCTTGTAAACTTCAAGGCTGATGCTGATTTTCCAAAGGAACTTGAAAGACAATACAAGATTACAGACGGTATCCTAAGAACTATCGTTATAAGAAAAGACGAAGAATAATCGTTTTTGAGAAAGCGGTGCGAAGATGAATAAGGTTATATTGATGGGACGTCTTACACATGACGTCGAAATGCGTCAAACACCGACGGGTGTTTCCCTTGCAAGATTTTCTATTGCAGTTAACAGACGTTTTGCCGGAAAAGATGCACAGCAGCAAGCTGATTTTATTAACTGTGTTGCATGGCGTCAAACAGGTGAGTTTATCTCAAGATATTTCGGAAAAGGCAGTATGATAGCAGTTGTGGGAAGTATCCAGTCAAGAAGCTGGGAAGGTCAGGATGGAAAGCGTCAGTATGCAACAGAAGTTGTTGTTGATGAGGCTTACTTTACAGGATCAAAGGCTGAAACCGGTACTCATTCCGGACAAAATCAAGGTCAGAATTTCGGTGGGCAGCAAAACGGTGGTTTTATGCCGCAGCAAAATGGCTTTGGCGGTTCTCAGGGAGGCAGTTTCAATGCTCCTGCAAGTCAGGAACCTAATTTTGATGACTTTGATATGGATGGATTTGCAGACCTTGATGGCAGTGAAGACGATTTACCATTTTAATCCGCAGTGATAAAAATTGAAAAGGAGGAAGAAAACATGGCTGAGAGAAGTGAAAGACCTCAAAGAGCAAGAAGACCTAAGAAAAAGGTTTGTATGTTCTGTGTAGATAAGGTTGAGCATATTGATTATAAAGATACTGCAAAGCTTAGAAGATATGTAACTGAAAGAGGAAAGATTGTTCCCAGACGTATCAGCGGTAACTGTGCAAAGCATCAAAGACAGCTTACAACAGCTATCAAGCGTGCAAGAATTATAGCACTATTGCCTTTCGTTGCAGAGTAATTTAAAACAGAAACTGCTTTAGTGCAGTAGTTATATAAAAACGGAATGCTTTGCATTCCGTTTTTTACTATATCAAAGATGAGGTTTTTAAAATGAATATCATAATAAGAAAATTTACTGCTTCAGATATTGAAGGTGCTAATTCAGTTTGGAATGAAGTAGTTTTAGATGGTATTGCATTTCCGCAAAAAGAAATACTTGATGAAAATACAGGTATGGAGTTTTTTACATCGCAAACATATACAGGTGTAGCTGTAAATGAGGATACAGACGAAATAGTTGGAATCTATATCCTTCATCCTAATAACGTGGGAAGATGCGGTCATATATGTAACGCAAGCTATGCCGTTAAATCGGATTTTCGAGGCAATCACATAGGAGAAATGCTTGTTAAACATTGTATTGACAAGGCTCGTGAGTCAGGTTACGGTATTTTGCAGTTTAATGCTGTTGTTGCTACAAATCGCCCGGCATTAGAATTATATAAAAAATTGGGTTTTGTACAATTAGGTGTTATACCAAATGGCTTTTTAATGAAAGATGGAAAATATGAGGATATAATACCTCATTATTATGTTTTATAAATTTTTTTGGAAAAATGCAACCTTTTGACGATGTTAAAAGTATTATATATGAAGGGAAGGGGATTTTATGGAGGAGCTTTCGCCTGATGAAATAATACATAAATATTTTAATACGGTGTACAGGCTTGCCCTTTCACAGACGTGCAATGTTTCTTACGCAGAGGACGTAACACAGGACGTCTTTTTAAAGTACTGGCAAAAAAAAGATACTCTTAAAAGTGATGAACATATAAAGGCATGGCTTATACGAGTAACTATAAACCAATCAAAAAGTGTATTTATGTCATCGTGGTTTAAGAAAACAGTACCTTTAAGTGAGGAAATCACCTTTGACAGTGAAGAAAAAAGTGATGTTTATTTTGCTGTACAGGAGCTTCCCTTAAAATACAGAACGGTGGTACATCTTTTTTATTATGAAGATATGGGAATTAAAGAAATATCTGCTTGCCTTAATATAAAAGAGTCCACCGTTAAATCACAGCTTCACAGAGGACGCAAAATGCTTAAAACAGTGCTGAAAGGGGGTTATGACTTTGTTTAGAAATTATTATCATAAAGCTAATGATGATATTAAAGCAGATGAAGAGTTTAAAAATAGAGTCATAGACAGTGTGCATAATTATAAAACCCCAAAAAGAAAGCCTGTTTACAAACGCTATGCTGTTAATGCCGCAGCTGCGGTGATACTTGTATCCGCAGCAGCAGTATGTTTACCGTTTTTAAATAATGATGAGCCTGACAGCGGCATTATAGAAACGGTAAATGAAACGTGTGTACCTGAGAGTACACCGGACATCATAGCTAACACTGCCACACCACAAAGCGTACCTCAAAGTACGCCAAATGCCGTTCAAAGTAATGACAATGAAACGGCTACTTCTGATATAAAGGATAATACAGACTATAATAATAGTCAACAAAAAATTATTCCTGAGGAGAAAAAAGAAAATACAAGTACACATTCATATAATTATTATAGCAGTAGTGAAAATAATTCCTCTGTGAAAGCTGAAGATGAAAATTTATCCGTTATGGAAGAAAATGAAGAAAAAGCGGTTGATAATAAAAATGAGGTTATAGAACAAACACCATTGCCGATGAAAGCATTTGCACAATTTAGTAATGTTCTTGGCAGCAGTGAAAATAAAGCAGAAAGCAGCATGGAAAACAATGCAGAAAACAGTAATACTGCTTTAACAGCAAAAGTAGCAGAGGAAAGTGTAAAATCAGAAAGTGACTACATGGCAAAGGCTGATATAAGTTGTGATGCAAGCACTGATTCAAAAATGAGTGAGGAACAGATGTACTCTGCAGCAGGAGGAAGTGCAGAATCCTCGGTGGATATATCACCTCCCGACGGTTACTATACTTCTTCAAATACCGAAGGAGCAGTTACTTTTAGTTCTGATAGTGGCAGTGAAATATATATTGATTATTATTACAGCGGAGAAGATGATACAGAACCGTCGTACTATGAGAATGAAGGTTGTATATCAGCACAGGTGACAAAAAATGGAACATCATACAGTGTAACGGCTTATGGTGCTGATACTGAAATTGTTGAGGAAGTAGTATCAAATCTGTAGTGGACTATTGAAATACCCAAAAAACTATGATATAATCAAGAAAACAGGTTTTTGGAGGTACGTATTTATGAATAAAAAGATAATTTCATTTGTATTAGCTTTATCGTCAGCAGCGGCAGTGACAACTGGAGTTTTGGCGGATGATGAGATAACTGTACTTGTAAACGGAACAGCGGTTGAGTTTGAAGATCAGGCACCGTTTATCGAAAATGACCGTACTCTTGTACCAATGCGTGCTATATTTGAGGCACTTGGTGCTTATGTTGACTGGGATGAGGAAACAAAAACTATTGTATCTTATGATCCTGTAAGTGATGTAAGTATTACAATGCAGGCTGATTCAAATGTTATGTTTGTAGGCGAGAAAGAGGTTACTCTTGATGTACCTGCGAAGATTGTGAATGACAGAACAGTTGTTCCTGTAAGAGCAGTTGCAGAGGGTATGAACAGCATTGTAGACTGGGACGAGGAAACAAGAACTGTAATTGTGGAAAAGAATCCTGATATAGTATCATATACAGTGTGTGGAGTAGGTTAAATATACAGTAACAGCATAAAAGGCTGATTAGAATATTATATTGCATAGAAAAAGCGAGGATTTCCTCGCTTTTTGTTTATAAAAGAGTAAAGTTGTTTTTGTTAAAATCAATAATTTTTTCAGATTTGAGTTTGCTAAGTTCTCTTGACAGTGCACTGCGGTCTACTGCTAAATAATCTGCCATTTGCTGTCTGTTATAGGGAATTTTAAATGATGAATTTTGATATTTGTCAGAATATGATGACAAAAACGAAAGAATTTTATCCCTTATAGTTCTTGCAGAGATGTGTTCAAGTTTTTCTGTTAGGACTAAATTTTTATTTGCAAGAACTTTTATTAGATTAGAGGCGGCAATACCGTAAAGTTTGTTTACGCTTATAAATAAAACGGTGCTGTCGGTTACGGAATATGCGTTTACACCGGCAGGCATTTTGGGGAATATTGCGTATGTTTCACCAAAAATATTACCGGGTGAAATTTGTGTAAGTATCTGTGTATTACCCCAGTAGTCATTTTTTTCTATACACACATTTCCATCTAAAACTATCCCGGCTTCTTTGATTTTATCTCCGGTATGAATAATATATTCACCTTTTTTAAATAAATTAATGTGTCCGTTTATATTTTTTATCATCAAAAGTATATCATCTTGCTGCATGTTACTAAATAATGGTGATTTACATATAGTATTAATATATTTTTTCATAAAAAACCTCTTCTTGTTGCATTTGCAACATACTTTGTTTGATTATTATATTATACTGTGTCCATAAAGTCAATATACGATAAATGGAGGATGATAATATGATTAGAAGAATTATAGAGATTAATGAAGAGAAATGTAATGGCTGTGGTCTTTGTGCCGATGCCTGTCACGAAGGTGCTATAAAGATGATTGAGGGCAAAGCAAAATTAATGCGTGATGATTACTGCGATGGTCTTGGTGATTGTTTGCCGGTATGCCCGACAGGTGCTATAAGTTTTGTGGAAAGAGAAGCACTTCCATATGATGAGGCGGCTGTTCTGGCAAGCAAGGAAACACTTCCGTGCGGCTGCCCTGGAAGTCAGTCAAAAAAGATTGAGCATAATGACAGTTCAAACACCCAGCAGGATATGATGCAGTCAGTAAGCCGTCTTTCACAGTGGCCGGTACAGATAAAATTAGCACCGATAAATGCACCGTATTTTAATGGAGCCAAACTTCTTATTGCAGCAGATTGTACAGCCTATGCTTATGGTAGATTTCACGAAGATTTTATAAAGGGTAAAATTACACTTGTGGGCTGTCCTAAACTTGACAGCGTTGATTACAGCGAAAAATTGACTGAAATAATAAAAAATAACGATATTAAAAGTGTTACTGTTGTAAGAATGGAAGTGCCTTGCTGCGGAGGGATTGAACATGCTGTAAAAACAGCACTTCAAAACAGCGGTAAATTTATACCTTGGCAGGTAGTGACTATTTCAACAGACGGAAAAATATTAGACTAAACAAAAGCGGACAGTTTATTAAGCTGTCCGCTTTAATGTTGTATAGCAAAATTTTACGATGGGATTTATTCTTCTTCCACAAGCTCCATTCTGTTTACAGATACTTCGTATGCTGTTTTGGTGATTACTTCGTCTTCACTTATTTTTTTCTGATATGTTCTTGATTGTATTCGTCCCCATATTTTTACATTATCACCTATATTTAGATTTTTTGCAAAACGTGCATTACGTCCCCATGCGATAATGGGTATGTAATCGGATTTGTTATAGCTTCTGTTTACGGCAAGAAGTAAATCTGTTATTTCTCTGCCGAATGGTGTTGTTCTGTAAACGGGTTCTTTGCATATAAATCCGTTTAAATAAAGTGTGTTAGGGTTTTTATTACCTAAATCCATGCAGTGTTTAATATCCTTTGCAAATACTGTTAAAAGAAGTTTGTTGCCGCTATCAACAGTGCAGTTATGAGAACGAAATTGCCCCGTTACTTCAACTACATCACCAACTGCAAAATCTTCATCCATTTTTAAACGTTCCGATACCATTATTTGTATATCATCAGATATTCCACTTAGCCTTGGCACGCTCAGCGTGCAGGTATAAAATTTTTCCGAAAATACAGAATGATTAAATGTAAATTCGTCCTTAATTGTTCCGATGATAGATGCTTGATTGTTTGATAAATTGTTATCCATGTGTAGAAACCTCCTCTGTTGTGTTTAGATACTGTTATCATCAAGTTATTTTTATTCAAGAAATTGCAGTTTTATGATTACTTTATAATTATTTTATATGATAAAGTTTAAACAAAACGTAAGATTTGTATTCATAGTTAGGAAAAAATAAATATCCTATAAAAAACAATGTATGAATGCTAAGATTATATCAAAATAATGGAAAATAAATCGGAAATGTGATATAATATGTTTAATAAATACGGAATATTACGAATAAATCGGAATGGAGGGATATTTATGAAAAAATACTTATTATTGCTTTTATGTGTTGTGTTTGCTTCTTCTATATTAAATGTATCAGCGGCAGAGAGTTTGATACCACCGGAAAATAATGAAATTGTGTCGCAACTTGGGTATGGAGATGTTGTACAGGTAAAGCATGATAATACAATAGCGGAAATAATGGAAAAGGAAAAAGAGTTTTCACATACAGGTTTTGAACGTGGGCGTGATACTCGAATTGAAACACAACCGAGCTATACAGCACCTTACAGTGCAGGGACTATAAACAGTGAGGATAAAGAGGATTCCCTGCGAGCTTTAAAGATGGTTAGATATTTAGCCGGACTTCCGTATGAAAATGTGGTTCTTGATGATTATGAAACAAATACTGCACAGCATAAAGCTGTTCTTATGGCAGTGTCAGGCTACGGACACCACCCTGCAAAGCCGGATGATATGGATGATGAGTTTTATAGTACGGCAAATGATTACAGTGCGGAATGTATATATGCAGGTGTTTCAAATATCTCTTATTCAATTTTGGGTTTTGTGGCAGACCCGGGAGTAAATAATATAGCACGTGCAGGACACAGAATGATATTATTTAATCCTGCATGTACACAATTCGGTATAGGTTATGCGTATAATCCTGATGCACAATGGAGTGATTTGATTGCGGTACACACAAATTATGGATATAGTGAAACTGATTCATACACTGCATGGCCGAACGCAGGTGATTTCCCGATACAGTATTTTACAACTTCTACATATCAAAACTATGAAGCACCGTATCCGTGGTCGCTGACTTTGGGTGCACCGTATAAAACCCCTGATAAAGAGAAAATAACTCTTACCTTGACGAGAAAACGTGACAATCACGTTTGGGTATTGGATAAGAATACACCGAACCTTGGCGTGGAGTATGGGTTATCAGATGAATATACACATTTGGCTGTGAACGGCAAGAATATAATTTTTAGGCCTGATGTTGTATCCCTTGGATCTATTCAAGACGGGGACGTTTTTACGGTTAATCTTTCGGGAATTGAATATACAGACGGTACACCGGCACAGCTTAATTATGAAATACGTTTCTTTGATTTGGAAAAAGAAAAAAATAACAGTACGGTAACAATAAAAGCTGTATGTGAAGATGAGGCTTTAGAGGGAGCAGAGGTTGAATTGAACGGAGAAAAGGTTGTTACAGACATGCAGGGAGAAGCTAAATTTCGTGTGAAAAACAATTCTACATACAAATATGTTATTTCAAAAAATGGATACAATACTGAAAGCGGAAGTATAAAGGTTGAAGAAAGTGATGTCACGGAAAATGTCAATATGGTGAAAACCATGGATATACAAATAAACAATCCATCTCTATCACAAGTATTTAATATAAATATTTCAAATAACAGTGAAAACAAAAAAGATGTGACATTTTACACTGCGTTGTATGACAGTCAAAACATATTAACGGACGTCATTGTAAATAATGAAAGCATACCGGCTAAATCTAACGCGGACACATTAATTTCTGTACCCCAAGATAAATATAATAATTCAGATAAAATTTATATGTTTGTGTGGGAAGGTATGGTTCCGCTGTTTGAAAAACAGATATTAAAGTGATTATATGGTTTATGAAAGAGAATAGTTCCTGATTAAGGGATTATTCTTTTTTATTTAATGTCTTTGGTGCTGTGAAAAAGTTTTAACTTGACAAAAATACCTTAAAATGCGATAATAATATAATAGTATATTATACGGAGAGGGTGTGGTATCTTGACAGCAATAAAAATTGCGGCCGTTTTAGTAGGGGCGATTTCGCTTTTTATGACTTTTAAAGCAAAGCTTGTAATTGAAAAAGTCCTGAAAAAAGACGCTGATGAAAGAATGGTTCTGCGAGTCAAATATGCCGCATTGGCACTTGCAGTAATTGCTTTTTTATCAGTATTTATTTTGGTTAAATAAAAGGAGTTAATATAAATGGAAGATGCAAAGAATATAGCTAAAAATTATAATCCGGCTGAATTTGAGGATAAATTGTATAATGAGTGGGTAGAAAAGGGATATTTCCACGCGGAAGTTGATAAAAATAAAAAACCTTTTACAATAGTTATCCCACCTCCAAATGTAACAGGTCAGCTGCACATGGGACATGCACTTGACGAAACTTTGCAGGATATTTTGATTCGTTACAAGAGAATGCAAGGTTATAGTGCACTTTGGGTACCGGGTACTGACCATGCAGGTATTGCTACTCAGATTAAAGTTGAGGAAAATTTGAGAGTAAACGAAGGACTTACACGTTATGATTTGGGACGTGAAAAATTCCTTGAAAGAGTATGGGATTGGAAAAAGCAGTACGGCGGAAGAATTATAAACCAGCTTAAAAAGATAGGTTCATCATGTGACTGGGACAGAGAACGCTTTACTATGGACGAAGGATGCAGTAAGGCAGTAAAAGAAGTATTTGTAAATCTTTATAATAAAGGACTTATATACCAAGGTTCAAGAATTATAAACTGGTGTCCGCACTGTATAACAGCACTTTCTGATGCAGAAGTTGAACATGCAGAGCAGGAAGGTCATTTCTGGCATATTAAGTATCCTATAAAGGATAGTGACGATTTTGTTATTATTGCTACTACACGTCCTGAAACGTTGTTTGGTGATACGGCAGTTGCTGTTAATCCGGAAGATGAAAGATATAAGGATTTAATCGGAAAAATGCTTATACTTCCGCTTGTTGGTCGTGAAATTCCTGTTGTGGCAGATGAATATGTTGATAAGGAATTTGGTACAGGTTGCGTTAAGATTACTCCGGCACACGATCCTAACGACTTTGAAGTAGGTCAGCGTCATAACCTTGAACAGATAAAAGTTATGAATGATGACGCTACAATGAACTCATACGCAGGAAAATATGAAGGTATGGACAGATATGAGTGCCGCAGAGCGATGGTTAAAGACCTTGAGGAACAGGGACTTTTAGTCAAGGTTGAGGACCACAGTCATAATGTAGGTCAGTGTTACCGCTGTGGCACAACTGTTGAACCGATTGTATCAAAACAGTGGTTTGTTAAAATGAAACCTCTTGCACAGCCGGCAATAGATGCTGTAAAGAATAAGGAAACTGAGTTTGTACCGGAGCATTTTGAAAAAGTATATTTCCACTGGCTTGAAAATATACGTGACTGGTGTATTTCACGTCAGCTGTGGTGGGGACACAGAATACCGGCGTTTTACTGTGATGACTGCGGTGAAATGGTGGTAACGAAAGAAGACAAGGCAATTTGTCCTAAGTGCGGAAAGGAAATGCGTCAGGATCCTGATACACTTGACACTTGGTTCTCATCGGCACTTTGGCCGTTTTCAACACTTGGCTGGCCTGATAAAACTGAAGAACTTGATTACTTCTATCCAACAAGCGTCCTTGTAACAGGATATGATATAATTCCGTTCTGGGTAATGAGAATGATGTTCTCCGCTTTAGAGCATACGGGACAGGTACCGTTTAAACATGTATTTATACACGGTCTTGTACGTGACAGTCAGGGACGTAAGATGAGTAAGTCACTGGGTAACGGTATAGATCCTCTTGAAATTGTTGAAAAGTACGGTGCAGATGCACTTAGATTCACTCTTGCAACAGGTAACGCACCGGGTAACGATATGCGTTTTTATATTGAAAGAGTTGAAGCAAGCCGTAACTTTGCAAATAAGATTTGGAATGCGTCAAGATTTACACTTATGAATCTTGATGTTGAAGAAAATAAACTTCCTGATTTAAAGGATTTACAGCTTGAAGATAAGTGGATACTTTCAAAGTATAACAGAGTTGTAAAGGTAGTTACAGAAAATCTTGATAGATTTGAACTTGGTGTTGCACTTTCAAATTTGTATGACTTCATTTGGGAAAATTTCTGTGACTGGTATATTGAACTTGTTAAGCCGAGATTGTTTGATAAAGAAAATCCGACAGCTAAAACTGCACAGTACGTTTTAACGTATGTACTTTCAAATACAATGAAGCTTCTTCATCCGTTTATGCCGTTTATTACAGAGGAAATATGGCAGCATCTTCCTCACGAAGGTGAAAGCATCATGATAAGCCAGTGGCCTGTATATGATGAAAAACTTGATTTCCCAGAGGATGAGAGCAGTATGGAACTTATAATGCAGGCTATAAGTGCTGTAAGAAACCGCAGAGCTGAAATGAACGTACCGCCGTCAAAGAAGGCAAAGACTATTATAGTAACAGATAAAACTGATATATTCAGTCAAGGTACTGTATTCTTTGAAAAGTTAGCTTCAGCAAGTGAAGCAGTTGTTCAAAAAGACAAGAGCGGCATAAGCGAAAATGCAGTTAATGTGGTTGTTCCATCAGCTGAAATTTATCTGCCTCTTGATGAACTTGTTGACAAGAGCAAAGAGCTTGAAAGACTTAACGGTGAAAAGAAAAAGCTTGAGGGTGAAATAAAGAGAGTTGAAGGTAAACTTTCAAATCCAGGATTTGTAAACAAGGCACCTCAGAAAGTTGTTGACGAGGAAAAGGCTAAGGGTGAAAAATATAAAGAAATGCTTGAAAAGGTTATTAAGAGCATTGAGTCTATGGAGAATCTATAATAAACATAAAAACGGACCGCTAAATGCGGTCCGTAATTTTTTACAGTATATTAATAAATGCGGAAGAAGTTTCCTGTGGTGTATTTTCCGGCTTGACATCTGCACTTATGGCAGGTGTGTTTCCGATGTCAAGCATTTTACCTATAACATCAAGCATTTTCTGACGTGTTATTTCTCGGATGTTGAAATTTTCGTTTGTTGCCGGTTCAGAGTTCAGCGATTCCTGCATTGTGTTTAGCTGTTTTTCAATCATATCAAGAATTTTTGTGCCTTGTTCCTGAGCTCTGAAATTTTCTAAAGTTTTTAGTATTTGTATTCTTACAGGCATAGCTGCTTCTTCGTCTGATTCTCTTAATTGCTCCAGCATTTTGGAAATCTGATTATCAAGAATTTCATAAATATTATTTGCCATTTTATTATCCTCCTGTTTTTCGAGGGCACAAAGGCAAATACTATCCGCATTTATCCATCGTGCCCTGTGTTTTTTTACAAGCCCTAAAGCACGTTTGGGATAGGTGCTTCCTATTATTTTTCCGTTTTCATCAGTTACGGTAATGTTTTTTGTCATGGGTTCATCTCCCCTCCGTAATAAAAAATATTGCTGTTTTTTGTTATGGGTGTCATCCCCGATAAAATTATTATATCATTATTGCATATAAAATGCAATAATTGGTTTTAAGTTTTAGTTATTTTATAAAAATAAAAATCAAGAAAATACTTGACAAAGAAAAGAATATCTGATAAAATAAATCAGAAAATGAAAACAAGCAGAACGAACCGTTCTCACCGTACGGCAAGGGCTTTGCGGTAAATACATAATATCTAAATGATATTTGTGTTTGTTCGGGTGCGTTTTGCATCCGTTTTTTTGATTATAAGGAGGGATTAACCATTAGTAAGAATGATTTACAGATCAACGAACAAATCCGTGACAATGAGGTGCGAGTAGTATCTGCTGACGGTGAACAGCTTGGTATGATGAGCGGAAAAGAGGCTCAAGACCTTGCTTATGAAAAGGGAATGGATTTGGTCAAGATTGCACCGCAGGCAAAACCGCCGGTATGCAAGATTATGGACTACGGAAAATATAAGTTCGAGCTTAACAAGCGTGAGAAGGAGAACAGAAAGAACCAAAAGGTTATAAACATAAAAGAAGTTCAATTATCTCCGTCCATTGATACAAATGATTTCAATACAAAGTGTAACCACGCAATAAAGTTCCTAAAGAAGGGCGATAAAGTAAAAGTAATCGTTCGTTTCCGAGGCCGTGAAGTGAGTCATTCACAGATTGGTTATACTCTACTTGAAAAATTTGCCGAGCAGGCAAAGGAAGCGGGAAGTATTGAAAAACCTGCAAAACTTGAGGGAAGAAACATGACAATGTTTTTAGCTCCCCTATCATAAGATAATTTTTAATTTCGGAAGGAGTGTACATTATGTCTAAGACTAAGATAAAGACACACAGAGGCGCTGCCAAGAGATTCAACGTAACTAAGAATGGTAAGGTTAAGATGAACAAGGCATTTAGAAGACACATTTTGAACAAGAAGACAACTAAGAGAAAAAGACATCTTAGAAAACAAGCTTACTGCTCAAAGGCTAACGCTGCAGTAATCAAGAAGCTAATTCCTTACAAATAATTCGAAAGAGAGGTAGAAACTAATGGCAAGAGTAAAAGGTGCATTAAATACAAGAAAAAGACATAAGAAGATTCTAAAGCTTGCTAAGGGCTTCAGAGGTGCTGAAAGCAAGCAGTTCAGAATTGCTAATCAGGCTGTTATGCGTTCAATGCAGAATGCATACGTAGGCAGAAAAAGAAGAAAGAGAGATTTCCGTCGTCTTTGGATTACAAGAATTTCAGCTGCTTGTAAGATGAACGGCATGAACTATTCAACATTCATGAACGGTCTTAAGAAGTCAGGCATTGAAATGAACAGAAAGATGCTTTCTGAAATTGCAATCGCTGATCCAACAGCTTTCGCAAAGCTTGTTGAAACAGCTAAGGCTGCTCTTTAATTTTGAGTTTATTTAAGCGAAGTCTTTTGGCTTCGCTTTTTTGTTTGTTAATATATTTTGCTTATAAATTTTAACAAATATCTTGCAAAAAGAACTAACATATTATATAATAATACTATAAATACTTTATATAAAGTAAGAAAGGCGGAAGATTCCAATGTACGATGTAAAAAAAGGTTATGAACTTGCAAAAGAATACTACGCTCAATACGGAATTGACGTAGATAAAATGATTGAAATCTGTGATAAGACTCCTATTTCAATGCACTGCTGGCAGGGTGATGACGTTGCCGGTTTTGAAAAGAAAGAGGGCGGTCTTACAGGCGGTATCCAGACAACAGGTAACTATCCTGGTGCTGCAAGAAATGCAGAGGAACTAAGAAGTGATATAGAAAAGGCTATGTCATTTATCCCAGGTGAACTTAAGGTAAATGTACATGCAAACTATCAGGAAGCTGATACATTTGTTGATAGAAATGAAATCGGTCCTGAACAATTTGAAAACTGGGCTAACTGGGCAGTTGAAAAGGGTATAGGTCTTGATTTTAACCCTACATACTTCTCACATCCAAAGAGTGAAAAGGCTACTTTGTCTTCAGCTGATGAAGATATAAGAAAGTTCTGGGTTGAGCATGGTATTAAGTGTCGTCAGATAGGTGAATATTTCTATAAAAAGACAGGTAAGATTTGTGTTATAAACCACTGGACTCCTGACGGAGATAAGGAATTCCCTGTTGATACACTTACACCGAGACTACAGCTAAAGAAATCTTATGATGAAATTTTTGAGGCTACAAAGGACGTCGAAGGTGTTATGGACGGTATCGAGTCAAAGGTATTCGGTATCGGTGCTGAAAGCTTTACAGCTGGTTCGCATGAATTCTGCATGGGTTATGTAATGAAGGCTAACAGCGATCACATTATAATGACTCTTGATACAGGTCATTACCATCCGACAGAAGTTGTAAGTGCTAAGCTTGCTTCAGTTTATACATTCTCAGATCACGTTCTTCTTCACGTTTCAAGACCGGTTAGATGGGATAGTGACCACGTAGTTGCATTTGATGATGAAACAAAAGCAATTATGGAAGAACTTGTTCGTCTTGGTAAACTTGAGGATACATATATTGCAACAGACTTCTTTGATGCGTCAATCAACAGAATTGCTGCATGGGTAATCGGTATGAGAAACACAAGAAAGGCTATGCTTTATGCTCTTCTTCAGCCAAATGAAGAAATGAAGAAGCTTGAGGCAGAAGGTGATGTAAGTGCAAGACTTGCATATACTCAGGAATTTAAGGCTGCTCCTTTCTCACTTGTATGGGATTACTACTGTGACAAGACAAATAAGGGCGTAGGTCTTTCATGGCTTGACGAAGTTCGTCAATATGAAAAGGATGTTCTTTTAAAGAGATAAGACACGAATTTAAAAGCCTCGGTCTGAAACCGGGGCTTTTTCTTTAGTTATAGATATTGTAGGTGAAGTAATGGATAACTGGTTTAAATATTCTGACGACAATAAAAGATACCACACGTGGAACTACCATTTACATCATAAATTCGGTTGTAAAGTGTTTAAGGTTGCGTTAAACGCAGGGTTTACGTGTCCTAATATAGATGGAAGTAAAGGCAAGGGCGGCTGTATATATTGCAGTGGCAGCGGCAGCGGTGATTTTGCAGGTGATCCGACACACAGTATTATTACGCAGTTTGAAGAAGTAAAGATGCGTATGCATAAAAAATGGAAAGAAGCAAAATATATTCCATATTTTCAGGCACATACAAATACCTATGCACCGGCTGGGGTGTTAAAAGAACGGTTTGAGCCTGTTTTAAGACAGGAAAACGTTGTGGGACTTAGCATTGCCACAAGGGCTGACTGCCTTGAAGAAGATGTTTTGGAGTATTTGTCAGAGCTTAATGAAAGAACATATCTGATGGTGGAACTCGGACTTCAGAGTATTTTTGATAAAACAGGTGAGCTTATAAACAGATGCCACACTTATAATGATTTTCTAAACGGCTATTATAAACTCAAGGAACGAGGAATAAATGTGTGTGTTCATTTAATTGACGGACTTCCCGGAGAAAACAAAGATATGATGATTGAAAGTGCAAAGGAAGTGTCAAAACTTAGACCTGAATGTGTAAAACTGCACTTACTTCATGTGCTTAAAGGTACAAAGCTTGAGGAGATGTACCTAAAAGGCGAATTTGAGCTTATGACAATGGAGGATTATGTTGAAACTATTGTTAATCAGCTTGAATATTTTCACGAAGATACGGTTATACAAAGACTTACAGGTGACGGAGGAAGAGAAAGTTTGGTAGGACCTATGTGGAGTCTTAAAAAGTTTGTGGTTTTAAACGAAATAGATAAACTTATGGTAAAACGTGATACTTATCAAGGCGTAAAGTTTGGAAAATAAAAGGGACGGTGTACAGAAAAGGTACACCGTCCTATTTTGTTGTTAATTACTTCTTTGAACAGGTATGTAAGGTATAAGTCTTTGTGCAAGACTCGGTACGCTTAGAGTTTGCAGACAAACTTTGCCTGGGCCTGTAAGTGTTGTTAAAAACAGTCCTTCGCCGCCGAAAAGTATATTTTTAAAGCCCTTAACAGTTTCAACTGCATACGTTACACTGCTTTCAAAATACGCTATACTTCCTGTATCAACTATAATCTTTTCTCCGGGAGAAAGATAAATCTCTTTAAGACTTCCGTCAAGCTCGAGAAATGCCATGCCGTTTCCTGAAATCTTTTGAAGTATAAATCCTTCGCCGCCAAAAAGACCGGCTGAAATCTTTTTACTAAATTCAATAGATAAATTAACAGAAGGCTCGGCACAAAGAAACGCACTCTTTTGGCAGATATAACTTTTTTCACTTACATTTAAAGCGGCAATTTCGCCAGGAAATGACGATGCTAATGTGATAGACTGATTTGGTGCTTTGGCGGTGTATGTCACCATAAACAGCGAATCACCTGCCAGCATACGACCTAAACCTTTTAAAAGTCCGCCCTTTGTATTTGTTTCCATAGAAATAGAATCTGTCATCCATGACATACCCCCGGACTGAGTGTAAATACTTTCACCCGTTTCAAGGTTAATAGTTACAGCCGGAAGATTATCTCCGAAAATTTCATATTTCATAATTTATTCCTCCTTTATTTTAAAATAAATTTTCTAAAAGAACACAATAGTCATTAAAATTAGTTGTAAAAATATAGTTGGCAACAAGCACATCATCGACGTTATATCGTTCTGTTATCTTGCTGAATTTTTCAGTGTAAATTCTTGGGTCAACAAGTATGACTTTTCCATAGCTTTTTATAAGCCACGGTGCAAATACGTTTGTATATGAATCCTTTATTACAACAATCGTTTTGCCCTCAGGCATATCATTGTTTACCATTTCTACCACAGGATGGTCACTGCTGAAAAAGAACTGGTAATTTGCTTTTGTACGGTCGTACATTGTGCCGTTATATTGATAGAACTCACCGTTTGCATCTGTGTTATACATTGTTGTAGTAATATGTGATTGAGGGTCAATATCGTACCATTCTATTGTATCGGGATTGCTTGCGATTTCGGGTACGTCTGATTGGTCATAGAGATAACCAAGAACTCCATTTATTTTATTCTTTTCAAAATCTTCTTTATTTACAGCATTTCCGCCTTCAGTTATCATAAATTGTAAATAACCGTAATACGCACCAAGCTGTGTCCAGTGGTGGTCTGTTCTAAAATATATATATTCATCACTGTGATCCGCAAGAATACCATAAGCATCTATCGGTGTTATTCTTGTGTCGAGTTTTTCGTCTATTGATTTTATAGCAGATTCCTGACTGTCTTGTAGATTTTTATACATAGGTTCTCTAAATTCAAGCTGTGTCGGTATAATCATGCTAAATATTTTAATGTTTTCCGGAAGATTTTGGGCAAATGTATTTACGGCCTTTGCATAATTTGCTTCCTGCACTTCGTTTCTGATAAACATTTCCATAATCGTATTGTCAACAACAAGAAGTGTTTGTTTTTGCGTAGTGCCTGTTCCTATATCTTTGTTTGCGGAAATTACTTTTCCTGTATCGGGAATTATACCTTTTAGAGATTCAATTTTTTTTGAAAGCTGTGTAAAAAATGAGCGGTTGCTTATATTATCGCCAACAAAGCTTTCAAATCCCGACGCAAAACTGCCTGAAAAAATTGTTTCTTCAGTAACCGGTGGAATTGTTGCCATTGCCCTGTTTTCAGCCTCTATACTTTCCTTATCGGCAGGGAGAAGTAATATTACTGAAAATGTAAGCAGCATTAATAAAAATGCACCTACTGTAAGTTTGTTTTTCAATTCATATCTCCTCCTTAGAACCTAAAATACAAGAATGGATTATAGGTTTGTCCAACAAGTAATATAAAGCATACACCAAGTCCAAAAATTACAAGCAGTGGCATTGTAATTGCTTCAAATATGTTTGATTTTCTGCATAAGAAATTATAAATATTTGAAGGTATCGGCGTAGAGGCGATTATACACAGGATAATCAGCCATATATTAGTGAAAAATGACGATACGAAAGTAAGGTCATAAAGTGGTGTTTCGTTAATACCAAAAGCACTTTTGAAAAATGTAATAAGTGAATTTGTGTCGGTGAAGTAAAACAGTCCCCAGCCTACCATTACAAAAAACATAGTATATATGTGGCAAAATGGCGGCGGTATTTTTTGCAGTCTTTGTTTAAATAAAGTTTTTTCAAAGAACAGCAGTATGCCGTAAAATAATCCCCATAACACAAAATTCCAACTTGCACCATGCCAGAAACCTGTAAGAATCCATACAATAAAAATATTTCGTATAGGTTTGTAACGGTTTCCGCCAAGTGGTATATAAACGTAGTCCCGGAAAAATGTTGACAGTGATATATGCCATCTTCGCCAAAATTCTGTTATACTTCTTGAAACATACGGGTAGTTGAAGTTTTCTACAAATTTAAAACCGAGCATTCGTCCTAAGCCGATTGCCATATCACTGTATCCAGAAAAGTCAAAATAAATCTGGAATGTGTACAAAAGTATTCCCAGCCACGAAGATGCAACAGTAAGACGTGTACTGTCGAGTATCATAGAAGCGGCTGCACCTGTGCTGTTTGCGAGAATTACCTTTTTACACATGCCGGCAGTAAATCGTTTTACACCGTAGGAAAATCCTTCGACGGTAATATGTCTGTCTGTTAATTCCCTTGCAACGTCTGTGTATCTTACAATAGGTCCTGCGACCAGCTGAGGAAACATTGAAACGTATGCTAAAAATCCAAGAAATGATTTTTGTACACGTGCTTTTCCTCTGTACATATCTATTGTATATGACAGCGTTTGAAAGGTGTAGAAGGATATTCCTATTGGCAGTGAAAATCCGGGATTGGGGATTGCTGTGTGAAGAATTGAGTTTATGTTTTCTATAAAAAATTCTGAATATTTAAAAAGTCCCAAAAGACCGAGATTTATTACCAGCGATGATACAAGTGCTATGGTTGCTCCGGGGCGCGCATAGCATTTATCTATAATAATACCGTTTATATAGTCAACAAATGCACTGAATATAAGGAGGATTACCCAAACAGGTTCACCCCATGCGTAGAAAAACAGTGACACTATAACGAGTATTAAGTTTTTGTATGTTAAGCTTTTTGAAAGATTATATGCAATCAGCACAATGGGCAGAAATATGCACATAAACATGAGGCTTGAAAAAACCAAAAATATATCCTCCTTATATTTTTATGAAATTACTTAAATATTTCGGCTATTTTAGTCATTATTGAGCTGATTTTAATATTTTGCGGACAGACTTTTTCGCATTTTTTGCATTTTTTACATTGATCAGCACCCTTAGAAATTTCTGAATAAATACTTTTAGCTCTGTCCATGCCCAAGGAAGCGGTAGCGTTATAAGCTTCAAATGTTTTTGGTATGTCAAGACCAAAGGGGCATGGCATACAATAAGCACACTTTGTACATGGTACAAGTGCCATTTTATCAAATACTTCCTTTGTGCGTTTTAACATATCAAGATTGTGGGGTGTAAGCATACCTACTTCTGCTTTGTCTGCATATTCGATATTTGATTTTACCTGCTCCATTGCACCCATACCGCTTAAAAGCAGAGAAACTTCTTCTCTATTCCATAAAAAGTCCATTGCCCATTCAACAGGTGATTTTTCATCTGAAAGAACATCGGCTACCTGTGGTGAAGGGTTTGCCAGTTTGCCGCCTAAAAGAGGTTCCATAATAATTACATCAAGACCTTTTTTATGTGCATATTCAAGACCTTCAAGCCCTGCCTGATACTCTGTGTTTATGTAATTTAGCTGTATTTGACAAAATTCCCATGCAGGATTGGAGTCAATTATTCTCTTGAATGTATCAAGGTCGTCGTGGAATGAAAAACCGATATGGTGTATTTTGCCTTCAGCTTTGGCTTTATTTAATTTATCTATAAGATTAAATTTTAAGACTATATTATCAAATCTGTCTTTATCAAGAGCATGCATTAAATAAAAATCGATATAATCAGTGTCAAGTTTTTTTAATTGATCATCTAAAATACGGTCGAAATCATCTTCACACTTTACTTCCCATATAGGACATTTTGTTGCTATATGTATTTCATTGCGGAAAGGTTTTAGTGCTTTGCCTATAAAATCTTCGCTTTTTCTGTTATGATATACATAAGCTGTATCAAAGTAATTTACACCGTTTTCGACGGCGTAATGAAGCATATTTGTTGTTTTTTCTTCATCAATATCAGCTGCATTGTCGGAAGTTATAGGGAAACGCATACAGCCAAATCCCAATACTGAAACTTTTTCGCCTGCAAGAGTTCTGTATTTCATAAAATCAAACCTTTCTTATATTTATTCTCTTATTTATAAGTATATAGGATTTGTATGTTTTTTTCAAGCGGTAAAAAGGAATATATGAAAATATTTTAAAAAAATGAAAAAAATACTTTACTAATTTAGTTTGATACAGTATAATAGTAAAGTAATACGAAAATGTAAAGGGGAATGGATTATGAATTTGAAAAAATTAATGGTTCTTGCAGTGGCAGGAGCACTTACTGTTTCAATGGTTGCAGGCTGCGGCGGTGAAACAACAGAAACAAATCAGACAGCAGAAGATACATCTCTTACAGATGTTCAGGAAAAAGGATATTTTACTTTAGGTCTTGATGCAGATTTCGCTCCTATGGGATTTACGCAGGAGGACGGTGAAATTGTAGGTTTCGATATTGACCTTGCAAAAGCTGTTGCTGAAAAGATGGGTGTTGAAGTAGAGATTAAGCCTATTGACTGGAATGCAAAGAGTATGGAACTTTCAACAGGTAAAATTGATGTTATCTGGAACGGATTTTCAATTACCGATGAAAGACGTCAAGAGGTACTTTTCTCAAATCCATATCTTTCAACAAAGCAATCTATTGTAGTAAAGGCTGATTCAGATATAAAGACAAAGGCTGATCTTGCAGGAAAGAAAATTGCCCTTCAAGATGGTTCTACATCAGAGGATGCACTAAAGGCTGATACAGCTGCATACGAATCAATCGGGGATGATAATATTTCACGATTTGCCGAAAATTCACAGGTGCTTATGGAAGTGGATGCAGGCAGAGCTGATGCGGCAGTTATAGATGAGGTATTTGTGCGTTACTATCTTCAAAAGGAAAATATGCTTGATAAATTTGTAGTCCTTGATGAAGGTTTTGACGAGGAGGATTACGGTGTAGGCGGACGTCAGGGCGATCATGCTCTTATGGAAGCCATTAACAAGGCTCTTGATGAGTGTAAAGCGGAAGGAACTACTTCTGAAATTTCGGTTAAGTGGTTTGGAGAAGATCTTATTAAATAATGAAACAAGACAGCAGACCGCTGAAATAATACAATTTCAGCGGTTTGTATGTATTTTACGGAGAATTTTATGAAAGATATTGTTGAATACATAATGGGTATACTTCCTCAGTTAGTTGAGGGACTTGAAATTACATTAAAGTTATTTGTAGTAACATTGGTACTATCGCTGCCTTTGGGACTTTTAATTTCTCTGTTTAAGGAAGCAGTGACAGTGAAACCAAGGGATAATTTTGCTGTAAAATGGTTTATTAAATGCCCTATAAGATTTATAATAAATGTATATCTGTGGGTGTTTAGAGGAACTCCGCTTTTGCTGCAGCTGTTTTTCTTTTATTTTGGTGCTGCCATGATAAAAATGTCAAACGGCGAGAATTTTGCTTTGACACCTTTTGCGGCATCTGTTATAGCTTTTGTACTGAATTATGCGGCATATTTTGCTGAAATATTCAGAGGCGGAATAATAGGTGTAAACAAAGGTCAGTATGAGGCTTCTAAGGCACTTGGTCTTACGGGAATTCAGACAATGCGTTATGTAATTGTGCCGCAGATGATACGTACGGTCATCCCGCCTATTGCTAACGAGACTATTGTTTTGGTTAAAGATACTGCACTTGCCTCATCTATCGCATTAATAGATTTACTTAAAGCGGCACAGAGAGCTGTAAATAGAGATATGCGTATTTCACCGCTTATTGTAGCGGCAATATTTTATCTTATAATAACTTTGGTATTAACATTTGTGTTTAACAAAGTTGAAAAACGCCTTTCTATTTCGGAAAAGGGTATAAAATAGTACCATTACGTTTTTTTGAACATTTTTATCTGCTTTTTGTATTCCTTTTTTGTGCAAAACACGATAAAATACAAGTAATATGATATATTAGCTTTATAATTAGCGAAAGGGAGAGAGAATGACTATGAAAAAGAAAATTATTTCACTTATAGCAGCAGGTATTCTTGGCGTTCAGGCATTGGCAGTTCCGATGATGGCAAATGCTGAAGAAAGCGTAAGCTATGTAAACAATTCAGATTTCAATGATGTTTCAATAGGTGGTGCTAAAGGTACAGGTTATCACGGTCTTGGAATTATTATAGATGGTTCACCATGGCTTTCAAAGGGAAGCGCAAGTGTTCACTATCAGACTTTCAGTTATGATGAAACAAGAAAGGTAAATTATTGTAATTTCTGGACTAACAGTGACAAGACAGGTAGCGGTGACGGTGCAGGTTCAATGTATTTCTATAACAGAAACTTGACAAATGCTAATCAAATGGGTCCTTATGGTCTTGTTGAGTTTGATGTTCGTATTAAGGCTGATTCACAAAACTTCAATTTTATGATGGGTTGGTTTGAAGATCCTACAAGCGGTGGTTTTAATGCGGCATCAGATGTTGCTCTTAATATTACATTCGGTCCTAACGGCGTAACTGCAAATAACGGTGCAAGAACAGAAAATGTTGCTACACTTAGCACAGATAAGTGGTATAAAGTAAGAGTTACTATTGATAACAAACTTGAAGAATATAGTGTTGTAATGACAGATATTGAAACAGGTAAAGTTGTTGGTACACTTTCAGAAGCTGCTTATCAGGCATCAATTCCTGAAGGTATTTTTGGTATAAAGACAACTTGCTGGGGATATATCAGAGGTAACACATATAACTTTGATATGACTAATGTTACAATAGCTAAATCTGATACTAAGTATTCAGCTCAATAAATAGAATAATTTGCCGAAGTCATATTGTGGCTTCGGCTTTTTTTATAAAATTTTTTTGATAAATACAATATATTGTACTATAATAGATTTTGTATAGGAATATACAGTATTTTCATAATGTAATTGTAAATTAACAAAAATTTTTACTTGAAATTATGAATAAAAGCGTATATAATATATGATATAGTGTACGAGAGTACCTATAAAGGAGAGAATATCTTATGTATAAATCTAATTGTGTACATAACTGTGATCAAGAAGGTATGCAGGAGAACTTTGAAAAAATGGTTATCTCGGAAGCTGATAGAGTTAAACCTATAATCAAAGAACAGTTTTTGAGAGAGTATATCCTTGGTTGTGGAGATACTTATGAACTGTTTAATATTTACTGTAAAACTTTTGGTGTAGATGAATCCACTGAAACAAGGATGATTATATTTAAGCCGTCTGAAGAATTTGATTATGACGACTTGTTTTTTCTGAAAAATACTGCAGAACAGTATATTGGTAATGAAAATATACTGCTTAGCACGACTATACATAATTATTTACTCGTTATTACAGATTGTCTTGATAGGACAGTTATAATAGAAATTCTTGATAAAGTGAGAAAGACGGTAAAAAAATGTTATGGATATAACTTAATGGTTGTATATAGTAACGTATCACAAATATCTGAGGTACCGTCTGTGTATGAACGTCTGAAAAAATGCATGGGATATGCTTTTTATTCTGACGGTGATGAGACTTTATATGAAAACGATGTTATAGTCGGTGGAAATAATACAGAAATGCAGCCGGAATATGGAGCTATTGAACATGCTGTCAGAACCGGAGACAGTGAAATACTAAAAAAACTTTTGGGAGATTTTTTTAAAAACCTTGAGAAAGTTATGCCTACTCCGGCAGTGGCAAAAACATATTGTCTTGAACTTTATGTTTGTATTATAAGAAGCTGTAGTGTTGATAAAATTGAAAAATATATGAAGGGCATTGCATCTGTACAAGAAGCAAAAAATATTGCTAAGATAAAAAAATATATTAGTGATATAGGTATGGAGATAGCTTTGTCAAATGCTCCTGAGTCTGGCAAAATATACAGTTCACTTATAAGAGATACTATCAAAATAATCGATGAAAATATTGAAAATGAAAATCTTTCTCTTAGATGGCTTGCCGGTACGATTTTATATACAAATGTAGACTATCTTGGAAAGCTGTTTAAGAAAGAAACGGGCAAAAACTTTTCTCACTATGTTATGGAAAAACGTATGGAAATGGCAAAGAGTTTGATCCTGGAGGGTAAAAAAGACAGGATTTATGAAGTGGCAGAAAAAGTTGGTTATGGCTCTAATTCACAATATTTTAGTCAGGTTTTTAAAAAGTATACCGGTGTTTCTCCACTGGAATACAAGGAATTTGCAAGACTTTCACGAGAAGAAAAAACAACTCCTTAAATTAAACAAAATAAGCTGTTTTTTAAATGTAATTGAATGAGTTGATATTGTATAATAATTTAGTTAATAATCGGACAAGCTCCGATATATTATAAAAAACTTTATGGAGGTATTCACATGGGTAAAAAGATGAGAAGATTAATCTGTGCGCTATTGGCTTCAGCAATGGTTGTAAGCTCAGTTGGCATGGTCGCTTTTGCTGATGAAGAAACGACAAATGATATAACTACAGAAGCAACAGAAGCAACAGAAGCTCCGGCTGAGGCAACAGAGGCTCCGGCTGATGCGACAGAGGCTCCGACAGAAGCAACAGAGGCTCCGGCTGATGCGACAGAGGCTCCGGCAGAAGCAACAGAAGCTCCGGTTGAAGCAACAGAAGCTCCGGTAACGGATGAAGGTGCATATTCAGAAGACGCTTACTATCAGAAAGCTCTTTCACTATGTACTGCATTAGGTATTATATCAGGTTATGAGGACGGCAGTGTAAGACCGGAATCAAATGTAACAAGAGCTGAGATGTCTAAGATTATTCTTACAATGCTTAACATTACATCAATGTCAAAGTATCAGAATAATTTTACAGACGTTAGTGAGTCACACTGGGCAGCTGACATTATTCAGACAGCTCAGGAAACAGGTATAATTAATGGTATGGGTGATGGAACATTTGCTCCTGACGGTAATGTTACATACGCTCAAATCGCTACAATGCTTGTAAGAGCAATGAACTATACAATGGATGCTGAATATAACGGCGGATGGCCAAATGGTTATATGAAGGTTGCTAACACAGCAGATCTTAACCTATTTAAAAATGCTCCTGGTTCAAATGATGTAGCATCAGATCGTGGAGTTGTAATCAAGATGGTTTACAATGCACTTCTTGGTATGTATAAGGAAATTACAGGTTATGAAAATAATTCTCCAATATACACAGCAAATAGAACTTTAGCAGAAGCAAAGTTCAATTTGATTGAAGAAAAGGGTGTTCTTCTTGGTACAACAAAGACAAGCATTTCTTCAACTGAGCTTGATGAGAATCAAGTTGAGATAGAGTACGAAGTAGAAGACAGCGATGAAAAAGAAGCAAAAGTTTTTGATTGCAGTCTTACAGGTCTTGAAGAATATCTTGCTCAAAAGATAACATTCTACTATAAGGAAAATGCTGGTCTTACACCGGAAGTTCTTGCTGTAACTTATGATTCTTCAAAGACAACAACAGATACATTTGATGCTGAAGATATTGAAACAGTTGAAGGTTTTGACGGCGATGCAGGTTCTATTAAGGTAGATGGTGTATCTAAGGCAAAGAATTGTACAGGTGCTACAATCGTTTATAATGGTAAAGTTCTTTCAGATACTGATAAGACAGCTATAGGTGCAGATATTAACGATATGCTTCTTCCTGAAGTTGGCACTGTTAAAATTGTTGACAGTGATAAGGATGACGTGTATGATGTTGTATTCGTAGATTCTTATGAAGTAATGGTTGTATCAAGTGCAGGTGAAGACAGACTTACAGGTAAAGTATCAGCCGCAACAGATAATGATACAGTTGATGCTACAACTGCTGTAACACTTAATCTTGATGACTCAATAGACAGAGTTGTAACAGTTACAAAGGAAGGTAGCGAAGTTAAGCTTAGAAACCTAAAGAAGAATGATGTAGCTACAATTAAGAGAAGTTATGATAATTCAGTAGTTGACATAGTTGTAACAGGTGAAAATATAACAGGTAAGGTGTCAGGTCTTTCTGTTAAATTTGATAACAGCTATGCAACAATCGATGGTGAAAAGTATGATGTTGCAAACATTGCTACAGGTGATATAAGCACAGGAGTAGAGGGCACATACTATTTCGATAAGTTTGGTCGTATAGCTTATGTAGAAGCGTCAGGAACAGGAATGCTTCAATCAGGTGAAAAATATGGTTGGATTATGTCTGGTTACGAATCTGAAGACGGTAATGACTACATAGTTTACATGATGACTCAAGATGGTACAGCTGTTGAAATGAAGCTTGCTTCAAATCTTGATTTGTGGACAGTAGATGGTCAGACAAGCTACAGCTCAAAGGAAGAAGCAGCAGCAGCAGTTGATACATTAATTTCAACAAATGATTTCCTTAAATTATTAAAAAGTGATGGTACTGAAGCTGATACTGGCACACCTATAAGACTTGTTAAGTATAAGGCTAATTCAAGCAATGCTATTTCAAGATTATACTGTGCTGTTAATTCAACACTTGTATCAGATGAAAGTGCATTAAGAATAGATCCAACAAACTTAAATGGTAGAGCATCTATGGGAGATGCAGTAAAGGGTTACAAGATTGCTGACGGTATTATAGAATTTACAGCTCCTATGAATCTTGAAGATATGGACGATCCTTCAAACTATGGTGTTGGTGAAGTAACATCTTCTGCATACGTTGTAAGAGAAACAGGATCAACAAGAAATTATGTAATAGGTGAATTTGAAAATTCAACAAGTGCTACAATTCTTGTAAACCTTGCAGCAAGTGCTAATGCAGCAGCTGTATTTACCGATATGGATAGTGCAGGTAGCGGTCCTTTAGCCATGGTTATAGATGAAATAAGCGTAGGAATAGATGCAGATGATAATCCTATCTATACAATTGAAGGTTATGTTGGCGGTACAGAAGTTTCTGTAACAACAAACAAAAATACAAGTATGGGTAACCTAACATCTGGATTGTGGACAGGTACAAATAATGGTAGAAACTACGATGCTCCGATTTTATGGAGTGCAGCTTATGATGATGATAAAAACAATGGCAAAACTCTAACCGATCTTTTACATAAGGGTGACCTTATACTTTATACATCAGATGGTAGATTGCTTGCTAAATTTGCTGACGCAAATGCACTTGGTGATTATATACTAAATGGTACTGCATATTCAATGCCTTTAGGTAATTTCCCGAATAAATCTTCATCACGTGTTGGCTATTACTTCAATTACTTAACTGAGTGGGATCTTGGTGATACTGCTTGGATAAAAATAAATGGATATTCTGATGCAATTTATTTTGATCCATCTAAGCTTATGGATGTTGTAACTATTAGTTCAAAGGGTAATGTTGATATTGATACAGACGGTGCAACAATCTCTGACTTAGTTACTTACGATCCTGAAACAAAGACTGGTGACTTCATTTATGTTTCAACAGCAAACAAAGGAAGTATCGCAGACATTATAGTATTCAGATTTGAATAAACAAAAATTTTCAGCGGACACATTGTGTCCGCTGTTTTTTTGTTTAATAAAATTTAAATAAATGTCGCATTTTAAATATATATATGATATAATTATTATAGTATTAAAAAGGAACGGAGTGATATAATGAAAGTCAAAAAAGCAGTTATACCTGCAGCGGGATTTGGAACAAGATTTTTACCTGCAACAAAGGCAGTGCCGAAAGAAATGTTACCAATTATTGACAAACCTACAATACAATACATTGCTGAAGAAGCTGTGAATGCAGGTATAGAAGAACTTTTGATAATTGTTTCAAGGGGTAAGGATGCTATTATAAATCATTTCGATAAAGCTTTTGAAATTGAAACTATACTTGAACGTGATGGAAAAGAAGAAATGCTTAATGCAGTAAGGGAAGTTTCAGATAAACTCAATGTATGTTTTGTGCGTCAGCAAGAACAGAAAGGACTTGGTCATGCTGTACTTTGTGCTAAAACGTTTGTTGAAAATGAACCTTTTGCAGTAATGCTTGGTGACGATGTTGTGGTGTCGGAAAAACCTTGTATTGGTCAGCTGATGGAACAGCATGATAAATATGGTGCGTCTGTTTTGGGTGTGCAGAAGGTAGGTATGGAACATGTTTCAAAGTACGGAATAGTTGATTGTGAACATGTTGAAGGCAGAATGTATAAATTAAAAGGAATGGTAGAAAAACCTAAAATGGAAGATGCACCGTCAGATGTTGCTGTACTTGGCAGATATGTTATTACTCCCGGTATTTTTGAGTGTTTAGAAAGAACTCCTAAGGGTGCAGGGGGAGAAATACAGCTTACCGACGCACTTGTTTTGTTATCAGAGAAAGAAGATATTTATGCCTATGATTTTGAGGGTAAACGATATGACATAGGTAACAAACAAGGATTTTTACAGGCGACCGTTGACTTTGCACTTTCAAGACCAGACTTGAAAGATGATTTTGCAAAATATTTAAAAGGAATATTAAATAAGATTTAAACATTAAGATAAAAAGTACCGCTTCGGCGGTACTTTTTTAAAGTTCATTTATAGCAACGTAGATTTTACCGTTTTCAATTTTTGCTTCAGCATAGGTATGAGAAAATCTTGTGCTGCCGGGATTAACAAGAACTATACCATTATCGTATGATGTATATGGTATGTGCGTGTGTCCAAAAACTGCAAGATCTGCTCCTGCCTTTTTTGCTTCATTTCTTAGCGTGGTGTATGAGGACTCGTACTTTACACGCTGTTTATGACCGTGTGTAATGTATATTTTGATTCCATCTATTATTACTGTTATGTGCTCCGGGGCTTTGGTAAAAAAGTCATTGTTTCCAGAGACATAGTACAGTGGAATATCAGGATATATATAGCTTAAATCTTCTGCATCTCTTGTGCAGTCGCCGGCGTGTATTATTGCATCTACTTTACCGGCTTTCTCAATTATACGAATACATTCATCTGTATAACCGTGTGTGTCGGAAAAAATTAAAATTTTCTTCATAAAAACACCTCTCTTGTTGTGGTAATAATATATCACAAACATGTGAATTTGTCAAAGCGGAATTTGTCGATAGATTTTTGTTGCGGCAGTTCGTAAATCGACAGTTTTTTCTAAAAGGCAGTGATATAATATTTCTGTTAAAACATAGGAGGATAAAATAATGGTTCAGCCTGAATTAAGAAAACAGAGAGAAACACTTCGTACACCTAATATACGTGACATAGGAATGAGTTTATTACTTTTACTTGTATCAAGGGCATCTGTGCTTGGTATGTTCCCTTTTGGTGTGGCTTTTTTTGCTGCGTGCTTTGATAAAAGTATTGCATATATGGGAATAACTGCTGTTGCAGTAGGACTTATAACGTCAGCCGGTAATATGGCTTTAATGAAGTATCTTGTTGCGGCATTGGTGTTTTGGATATATACACGTTTCAAAATAAGAGAACATACAATAGCAGATGCGTCATGCTGTGGCGGTGCGGTGTTCTTAGGCGGGCTGGTCTATCTTATGTACAATTTTGCCGGATTTTATGACATATTTTTGTTATTTGCAGAGTCGATAGCGGCAGCTGTAATGTACATAATTTTTGGTAAGTTTTCATCATTGATGGCAAATAGAAAAAAACGATACCAAACATCACAGGAAGAATTGATAAGTACAGCTGTTAGTATTGGGGTTATGATAACAGGTCTTACAGGGATAGTATTTCCTTATAATATAAGTCTTGCTGATATAGTATCAGTGTACGCTGTTATGAGTATAGCACTAAATGGCTCAATTGCGGCGGCAGGCAGTGGAGGATTGTGTATAGGATTTCTTGCTTCTATGGCAAGCCCGTCGGCTGTTGTTATGATGGGGCTTTTTGGGATGAGTGCTTTGTTTGCAAATCTTCTAAAATCCTTTGGGAGAATAGGTGTGGCACTTGGTTTTTTAGGTGGAAGTGCAGTGGCACTTTTGTATGCGGGAAGTGCATTTTCTCTGCCTGTAACTATTATTGAGGCAGCAATAGGTGCTTTTTTGTTTGTTATAACACCTAAGAAATTTCGTGAATATATAGGTGTGTTCTTTTCGCAGTCACTAAATATTGAAAAGCTAAGCACAGAGGTGCGTGCAAAGGATTATCTTGCTATGCGTCTTGAAAAGACAGCAGATGTATTTAGCAGTCTTGAAAAAACCTTTGAAGATGCTTCTGAAAAAAGACTTAAAGCATACAAAAAAGATGCTGCATCGGTATTTGATGAAGTTGCATGCAGAGTTTGTGAAGATTGTCCCAATGCTGTTAAATGCTGGCAGTCGGATTTTACACGTACTTATAAAAGTGTTATGCTTCTTTTGTCCACAATAGAGTCAAAAGGAATACTTACAATAGATCAAATACCAATGGCTTTTAGGGAGAAATGTTTAAGGGCAGAATTATTTACGGTAGAATTTAATCATGTATATGAACTTTACAAGAAAAATCTGATACGAACAGGTGAAGCTATAAGGGGAAGAGATCTTGTTGCAAGGCAATACAAAGAAATGTCTGATTTAATGAAAAATATGTCAGAGGAAATTTGCAGCGGTTTTGCGTTTCGTGAAGATTTAGAGGAAGAAGTAGTCACTGAACTTGACAAAACGGGGATAAGTGTTTCGGAGGTAAGTGTTATTGAGAATGAACATGGAAAAATGGAGGTTTATATAGGCGGAAGGATGGACAAGGATAAGACAGAACATATACTTGGTGAACTTTTGGGAACACCTATGACATATGATGGGGAAGATTGCGGCCTTATTAAATTTGTTTCGAGAGCAAAATATACGGCAGAAATTGCAATACGTCAGATAGGGAGAGATTTAAGTGAAATATCAGGTGACAGTATTGATGAGTTTATGACTGAAGATTATAAACAGTATGTAATACTTTCCGATGGTATGGGCAGTGGCAAAAAAGCTATGCATGAAAGCCATATAACATTAAAGCTTTTAAGGGAGTTTTTACAGTCAGGTTTCGGCATAAAAACATCTGTTGAGATGATAAATTCAGCATTATGTCTGCGTCTTGATTATGAGTGTTTTTCAACAGTTGATTTATTGTGTATAGATCTGATGAATGGTGTATGTGAATTTTACAAAATCGGAGGAGCTCAAAGTATTTTGCGTCACGGAGGAAATGTTGAAACTGTTTTTTCTGTGTCGATGCCTGTTGGTATGCTTTCAGAAATAAAAGTACAGTCCCAGGCTAAAAAACTGATGGACGGAGATGTGATTGTAATGATGTCTGACGGAGTCAGCGAAGCAGGTTATGGAACAGTAAGAACTGACTGGATTAAAAATGAGATAAAAAAGCCATTTGACACAATGGAGGAAATGGCACAAACGATTATTGAAACGGCTGTTAAAAAAAGCGAAAATGTAGTAAATGATGATATGACTGTTGCGACGATAAGGCTTTTGGAAAATTAAAAGAACTGTTTTGCAGTTCTTTTTTATTGACAAAAAGTATACATAGTGATACAATATACATAGAATTATTAGGTATATAGAATTTCGAGGTGTAAAGAATGAAAATAGATAAAGAACTGATGAAAGGAAGTACAGCGGTTTTAATATTAAAACTCCTTGAGAGAGAGGATATGTATGGATACATGATTGTTCAAAAGCTTAGAGTATGTTCAGATGAAATATTCGATATGAAAGAGGGGACGTTATACCCTATGCTTCATAATCTTGAAAAAGCAGGTGTTATTGAGTCTTATTGGTGTGATTCTGATGAGGGGAGAAGAAGAAAGTATTATAAAATGAACAGCAAAGGAAAAGAAATGCTTAAAAGAAAACAAGAAGAATGGAATATTTTTTCTAAGGCTATGGATAGCATTTTGGGAGATGGTTTAAATGAACATTGATGAGTTTTTAGATGAAGTATGCAAATATGTAAAATATAAGTCGGTTCATATGGAAATAAGAAGCGAACTTAGAGAACATATATACGAAAATATTCATGAGTGGAAAATGTCAGAAGAAGAAGCTGTGACAAGTATGGGTGAGCCTGAAGAAATAGGAAAAGCTTTTAATAAAAATTTTCATCTGCCGTTTAATTGCAGATATGGTTTGTGTATATGGGCTGCTATGGTTACTGTATTTATATATTTAATCTATCCTGTTTTTGCAAAGTTGTTTAACAATACAATAAATACAGGACATAATAATGTTGTTATACTGTCAGCAATTAGTTTTATAATGTTTATAAATGTGTTATTCCTTAAACGAGGAATGTTAAAATTGTCTTTTTATGACACGATTAATGTAACGATGGGATTTCTGCTGGGTTATGTAATCTCGGTAATAGTGCTTATGGTATTTTCAAAATCAGGATATTATCTGTATTTTAGTGATGTTAAAATTCCGATAGAATTTCCGTATATACCATTATTGCCGATAAATAAAATTGTTTTTGGTTTAGAGTTTTTTTCTTGGTGGAGCTGCATTGTTATATATATTATATCTGCAAGGGGAAAAGAAAAAACAAAGGAAAAAACCGCTGAGGTTTTCTATGTGCTTGTACAATATAATAATACAGGATTTTTACCAGTGGAAAAAGAGAAAAAGTAAAAATGTCAGGAGGGGTTTTAATGAATACAGATGAATTCCTTGATGAAGTATGCAAATGTGTAAAATATAAGTCGGTTCATATGGAAATAAGAAGCGAACTTAGGGAACATATATATGAAAATATTCATGAATGGAAAATGTCCGAAGAAGAAGCTGTGACAAGTATGGGGGATCCAAAGGAAATTGGGAAATACTTTAATGAGAATTTCCGTATGCCGTTTAACAGCAGATATGGATTGTGTCTATGGTCTGCTATGATTACGGTGTTTATATATTTAATCTATCCTATATTTGTAAAATTGTTTAATAATACAATAAATACGGGATTTAATACGATTATTGTTATTTCATTTATTGCCGGAGCAATGGTACTTAATGTGAAGTATTTAAGACGCAGTATGCTTAAATGGTCGTTGCGTGATATACTTCACGTTACAATAGGATTTTTTGCAGGATATGCTGTGGCGGCGGTTATATTTTTACCATTCTTTAAGAGTGGATATTATCCTTATATGAATGACGTTAAATTACCTATTGTTTTTCCGTATATACCACTGCTCCCCAAAAATCAAGTTTTATTTGGTTTAGAGTTTTTTGCTTGGTGGGGGTGTGTAATGATTTATATTGTATCGGCACTGTATAGGAAAAAAGACGGAAAAAAGGGAATTAAATTGGTTTGGTAGGAGAAAGAAATGAAAGGTAAGTTATTTGTAAAAACAATTTTAAAAGGAATTTTATCAGGGTGTTTATCAAGTGCTGTTATATTTATGCTTTGTACCATTTACATAAATACTCTCGATGTTGCAAAAAGAAGTGCTGCATCCGATGCAAGGCTGTTTATGTGCGTTGTGTTTGGGGTTACTGTTTGTTTAGGTATGACTTCAATGTTTATAGGACGAGAAGAGAGAAAAGCTGAAAAGTTATGGAAAAATGAAAATAAGGAAAAATACGGAAGTGTAGGAGGTATAAACATTGCAGGGTTGATTGATGATTCCCAGGGGAAAGAATTTTGTGATATTTACGGAAACAGAATAAAGGCAGGGGATGACCATGGTACTGCTTTTATGATTTTTAAATTCCTGTTTATATTCTCGTTATTTATTACTGTTGTATCTTCTTTCGCATTGATTTTGATGCTTATATCATTAAAGTAAGAAAATCTGTTAATTGCATTGACAAGAAACGAATCATAATGATATAATTTAAATAATCAATACATTTTTAAGGAGAGAAGAAAAATGGGATATTATTTTGATGACAGCGTAAGCATAAATGCCTACGAAGGTACTGACCCTAAGGCTATAATATCGTCGCTTGCATACAGATATATGGGACAAAACCTTAAGCATGGACTTTATTACAGAGCCTACACAAACAATGGTATCGTAAGAACAACTGATTACAGATACCTTGTAGACTTTAACAAGATTTTCCCTGAGGCAAAGGATAAGGATTGCGTATGGGCATTTACAAAATGCTATTTTGAAGGTGATTCTTCGTTTGGCTGGGATATTAACTGTTTTGGACCTATGGTTATGTACGTAAACGGAGAGGTTGTTTATAAATCAGATATTTTTAAAGAAAGATATTCTGAAACGTCAACAAGAGTATTTATTAATGTAAAAAAGGGCTGGAATGATATTAGAATTCAGTTCAAGAAAACAAAGGCAGGTTTCGGAGGACATTTCGGTACTTGGATTGGTAAGTGGGATATGTACACACTTATGCCCACTGCCGAACGTGACGGACAGGAGGGTTTTGTATTTACAGAACTTGTAGGTGATGACTATATACCGGAATTTGAGCTTGGAATGAGTGAAAAAGACTTTGACAAGAAGCTTTACCCTGTAAAAGATTGGTCGGAAGAAGAAATGAAAAAGGGGCAGCTTACTCGTATGTACGGAACGCCTGACGGACGTTATGCTGTCGGTTATACAAAGGCATTCTTTGATGATATAAAGGATACAAAACATACCTTTACGCTTGATACAAAGGGTGAAACAGTTGTATATATTGATAAAAAAGAGGTATTTGTAGCAAAGGGCGGTAAAGAAACGTTTGAGGTTGAACTGCCGTTTGGTACATATAACATATATGTAAAGTGTCTTTGCAGAGGTAATGACTGGGGTTATACTCTTGAATGTGATGATGCAAAATTTGAGAGTGCCGCAAGAGTAAAGGGTACAGATGATGTGTGGATGTACATAGGAACATTTGATGCAGATTTTGAGTTCCCATTTGATACAGCTTCAGATATGCTTCATGTTGTAGGTGAGCCGTTAACTTATTGGAGATTAGACGCACCTGATACTTTTGTAAGACCTTATAACGAAAATACATTATTCGGTCGTTGGAATTATCCTCTTGGTGTTACAATGTATGGCTTATTGCATACAGCATTATTAATAGGTTCGCAGGATATTCAAGATTATATAAGAGATCACGTACAGCTATGCGTTGATACTCTTGATTATGCACTTTGGGATAAGGAACAGTACGGAGGAGCAACAAGTATTCATAATCTGCTTACAAGTATTGACAGTCTTGATGACTGTGGTTCGTTTGCTTCGATGATGCTTGAAGTACATCGTTATCTTGGACTTACAGATGTAAAGAAAGTTGCTGATTACGTTGGCGATTATATCTTTAACCATCAGTCAAGGCTTGAAGATGGTTCTTTCTTCAGAAAGGAAATGATGCACCATTTCCATAACCAAACAATGTGGGCTGATGATTTGTATATGAGTGTACCGTTCCTTGTAAGATATTACAAGTTTACAGGTGATCAAAAGTATATAGATGATGCTGCAAATCAATTCTTTGGCTTTAAGAAACGTTTGTTTATGCCGGAAGAGAATATTATGTCACATGTTTACGATTTTAAGTATGACAGTAAAACAAACGTTCCTTGGGGACGTGGTAATGGTTGGGTAGTATTCTCAATGACAGAGCTTTTAGAAGAGCTTCCTGAGGATCACCCAAAGAGAAATGACCTTATTGAATTTTTAAATACTTTGTGTGAAGGTTATCTTGCACTTCAGGATGATGAAGGTATGTGGCATCAGGTTCTTAACGACCATGAATCATATCCTGAAACATCTTGTACATCGATGTTTATATACGCATTCTCAAGAGGTATTCGCTTTGGTTGGCTTAAAAATCCTGAAAAGTATGTAAAAGCTATATACAAAGCATGGGAAGGTATCTCAAAGACAAGTGTAGACGCAAAGGGGAATGTGTACGGTGTATGCCGCGGCAGTGAGTTCTCATTTATTGCAGATTACTACAAGTATGAACTTGGCTGGAATCTTAACGATACACACGGTACAGGTATTGTTATGCTTGCAGGTATTGAAGTTATAAGACTTGGTAAGTTTCTTGCAGAATAATTTTGTTTAGTCATAATTAACAAACTAATGGCGCAGCGGAGGCTGCGCCGTTTTTTTATCGTTAAATTAAACAAAAAAACACTGATTTTTTTATGGACTATTTATGTGTATAGATGGTATTATAAATAATACCATTTTAAATATATTATAGTAAGTATGAACATTAAATGGTTATTTTATACAAAACCATAAAAAAAATTAATAATTTTTGCAATTTATTCACAAAATCTATTGCAAAAATTCATAAAATACGCTATAATATATTTATAAGTTTTAGTCTTTGTGCAATTTGCGGATATTTGCCCTGTTTTCGCTTATTTCAAAGACTGAAAACAACGACAGTAAACTTTAGGGAGGGTCAACTATGGCTAAAGCTGAAAAAGTCGTGCTTTCACCTGAGGAAAAAGCACTGGCAAAAAAGAAAAGATGGTCGCAGATCAGAAGAGATAAGTGGATGTACTTATTGCTGCTTCCAGGATTTCTATACTTTATTATCTTTAAAATTGTACCAATGTGGGGAGTTCTTATTTCATTTAAAGACTACTACGCAGGAATCCCGTTTTTTGGTTCAAACTTTTTTAACGGTTGGATAGGATTTGATAACTTTATCAATTTCTTCTCAGATTCAAGTTTCTTACAACTATTAAGAAACACATTGATTATTTCGGGAATGAATATTATTTTCTTCTTCCCATTGCCGATTATTCTGGCACTTTTACTTAACGAAATCAAAGTACAATGGTACAAGAAAGTACTTCAAACACTTGTTTATGTACCTCACTTTGTATCAATGGTTGTCATTGCGTCAATCACATTCATGCTTGTAAAGACTCCTTCTATGGAAGGTATGAGCGGTGGTGCTCTTTATGAAATTGTAAAAGCAGTTACAGGTAAAGAGCTTAATGCTTTAGGTGACCCGATAGCAATTTATTGGGTACTTCTTATCCAAAATATTTGGAAGGAAACAGGTTGGGGAACAATTATATTCCTTGCAGCACTTGCAGGTGTTGACGTTGAACAGTACGAGGCAGCTATTGTGGACGGTGCTAATCGTTTCCAGCAGCTTATCTATATTACATTGCCGGCAATCTTGGGCACGGTTGTTACAATGTTTATTCTTCGTATGGGTAGCGTACTTGATACAGGTTTTGAGCAGATTATCCTTATGCAAAACGACCTTAACAGAATTACTTCCGAAACATTCGATACATATGTATATCAGATTGGTAGAATTCAGGGTAACTATGGTTATTCAACGGCCGTTGGTCTGTTTAAGTCAATAATCAGTATTATATGTATTCAGACTGCTAACCGTCTGGCTAAGAAGGCCGGTCAGGAAGGTTTGTTCTAATTAGGGAGGAAATAAGATATGATTAGTATAAAAAGAAGAAGTATCGGTGATGTTATCGCCGATGTAATTATCTATGCTATGCTTACTCTTATCGCCGTTGTCATGGTAATTCCGTTCATATACGTTATCGCGGCATCATTTGCTCCGGAAAGTGAAATCAAGACAAGACCTATTTTCTTCATTCCGGAAAATCCAACGCTTGACGCTTATGCAAGAATCTTTGACATGGACGATATGGGTACAAGAGTATTCCAGTCACTTATCGTTTCAGTTTGTGTAACAGCAATAGGTACATTAATCAACCTGTTCTTCACAACTACTATGGCCTATGGTTTATCAAGAAGTAATCTAATTGGTAAGAAACCACTACTTAACATGGTACTGTTTACAATGGTATTTGGCGGCGGTATGATTCCGTTGTTCTTGGTTGTTAAAGGATTAGGTCTTTATGATACATATGCAGCACTTATTTTGCCGGGTGCAATCAGTGCTTATAATATGCTTATTGTAAGAAACTTCTTTATTGAACTTCCAAATGAACTTGAAGAAGCAGCATCTATTGACGGATGTAGTGATATAGGTATTTTTATAAAAATAGCTTTACCGTTATCACTTCCTTGTATAGCAACATTTGGTTTGTTCTATGCGGTTGGTCACTGGAATAACTATTTTGGTGCATTATTGTACCTTGAGGATTCAAAGAAATTCCCATTCCAGCTTGTACTTAGAAATATAGTTATGCAGACACCGGAAACTCAGACAGACCCTAACGTATTGCTACCGGAGGATACACTTAAGATGGCTGTTATCGTTGTTGGTACAGTTCCTATTCTTATTGTTTATCCGTTCCTACAAAAGCACTTCGCAGCAGGTGTTATGGTTGGTGCAGTAAAGGGTTAATCTTATTTAATAAAATTTGTTTACCGCTTGAATTAGGTAAAATATTTAAGTTAATTTATAAAAATTTTAAACAGTTTTTAAAGGAGGAAATGAATAATGAATCAAACTTGGAAGAAAATTGCTACTGTTTCAATAGCGGCAGTAATGCTTACAGGTGCTCTTGCAGGCTGTGGATCAAAAACAGCTTCAATTGACCCTGCTAATCCATCAATCAATGTTATGACAAAGGCTTTTAACACAGAGTCAGCATCAGCAGACAGCCCGGTAGTTCAAAAGCTTGAGGAGTTTCTTGGAACAAAGTTAAACATAACATGGGTACCATCATCAAACTATGATGAAAAGGTTACAGCAGCTATGGGTGCCGGTGAATATCCGCATGCTATGCTTGTTGGCTCAAGAAGTTCAAGTGTAATCCAGAACTCAAGAGCAGGTACTTTCTGGGATATAACAGATATATTCAGTGATTCTGCAAAGTATCCAAATCTTTCACAGGCTAATGAAACTGTTAACCACAATACTTCAATAGATGGTAAGGTTTATGGTGTATATCGTGCAAGAGAACTTGGTAGAGCTGGTGTTTCAATCAGAAAAGACTGGCTTGATAAGTTAGGTCTTGAGATGCCTAAGACAATAGATGATTTCTATAATGTTCTAAAGGCATTTAAGGAACAGGATCCTGATGGTAACGGACAGGCTGATACATATGGTATGATTGTAACAGACTATATTGATGGTCCTCTTGACAATATTGCTATTTGGATGGGTGCACCTAATAAGTACGGTATTGATGAAAATGGTAAAATTGCTCCTGATTTTATGTTTGATGAATACATGGAAGCTTTAAAGTTTATGAATAAGTGCTACAGTGAGGGACTTATTAACAAAGATATGGCTACATATTCATCAGATAAATGGGATGAACAGTTCCTATCAGGTAATGCAGGTATTATTATAGACGTTGCTGACAGAGCAAGAAGACTTGCACAGAACATTCAATCAATTAACCCTGATGCTGTTGTTGATGTATTTGGTTATGTAACAAAGGATGAGAATACTGAAGTAAGAACACTTCCTACAACAGGTTATGATGGATACTACGTATTCCCGAAAGCATCTGTTGCAACAGAAGAAGACCTTGCATTTGTGTTGGGAGTAATGGATAAGGCTAATGAACAGGAAGCTCTTAACCTTATGAACTATGGTATTGAAGGCAGAAACTATGAGCTGGATGCAGATGGTTATGTTGTAAAGAAAGATGATGCCAGTCTAACAAAAGAATATGCTGACCTTAACCAGTTTGCAACAGGTATCATAGCAACAGATTTAAAGATTAGATATACAACAGAAGTTGCTGAAAAGATTGACAAAGTTTATGCTGATAACAGAGAACATGTAGTAGCTAATCCTGCTGAACCTTATGTATCAGATACATACTCAACAAGAGGTCCTCAGCTTGATGCTATCATGAAAGAAGCAGATACAAAGTTTATTGTTGGTCAGATTACAGAAGAAGAATGGCTTGCTCAGAGAGATAGATGGTTACAACAGGGCGGTCAGCAAGTTATTGATGAATTGAATGAAGCTTATGAAGCTGATACATCAGTTCAGAAGTAATTTGTTATTGATTTAAAATTTATGCAGCGTTCGCATTATGCGAACGCTGTTTTTCTTGTAAAAGAAAATCCATAGATAGTGGACTGCCTCACTTTGTACCGTTCGCACAACGTGGGGCAGTTTATTTGAGATGAAATGGAAATTAAGGCAATTATGTAAATGAAAATAGATAGAAATAATATGGAAGCCGAAACCATCTGTAAACATCCTAAAACCGTTTATACGTAATGTTTAAGCGGTTATTGTGAAACAAGACATATATAGGCGAACTCATTTTGATTGATAATTCTTTTGGAGTGGTTGTTTGTTGGGGGTGAATATTGTTTGTTAGAATACTTTTTCAGTTGTTTATAGGTGGTTTATAATAGCCTCTGTAAAATAAAGATCCGGTTGGTTTTATTGCTATCAGTACAGTATTTATAATGTCCGAACCTGATATGATTGAATTTATACACATAATATAAATTATAATATTTTTTAATGCTCCCGCAAAAAAGATGCTTAATACTATCGGAATAGCTGTTAATACAATAAAAGGTAGAGACATAAAAATAAGAAAACGTAATTTGGTAAGAACTGCACCGCTTGCAATCCAGAAAAATATATTTGAACGTGTAATACTTATATCACCAGCTTTATATATAACTGCAATATGTATCAACTCGTGAATGACAAATACACAAATAAACAACAAAATTTCGAGAAATCCAGGTAAGGGCTTCCATACGCCAAACACTATTGAACATATAAGCAATGCTATTTGTAAGCCATAGACGAAATACATAAAGTGCATTCTGAACCATTGATTTTTTATAAAAGGTTTCCACTCTTTTGTATCAATATTATGGTTTGGCAGTGGTTTCATAAAGTACAGCATATTAACCTCCTTGTATTACCCTCTCAGAACCGGTGTACCTGACATAATGAGGCTGATTTTTCAGCATATATTTTCAGCAGTTTCGTCATGATTCAACGCACTACATTCAAAAAATTTTAAGTCGTATATTGATTTGATTAAATCCTTTCAAATTTATGTTAAATATCTTACCACAATATTGATAAAATATCAAGTGTAGGTATCTTTTATTTGTGTTATGATATAATCATTGCAGCTTATGTAATATTTTGTAAAATTTAATAAAATATTCTCGAATTGTTTCTAAAATTATTGCTTAAAATCGAATAATAGTATATAATATAAATAGTTGCAATTTTGGGAGTGATTATATTTGAAAATGAAAAGTGTATCAAAAAAGTCGGTAATATTAATGGAATTTGACTGGGCTCTGTTTATTATTACAATATTACTGGCTATATTTGGAATAGTGATGATTTATTCTGCAACAAGAACACTTAATACTAATACAAATGTTATAGTGCAGTCGGCAACAATGGTTATTGGATGTGCACTTATGCTTTTTACATGTTTTTTTGACTATGAACAGCTAAAAAATTTGGTAAAACCTATTTATATTTTTGCTGTTGCAATACTTATACTGGTACTTTTGGTGGGTATCGGACATGAGAGCTGGGGTGCAAAAAGTTGGATTAGAATTGGTGCAGTAGGTATTCAGCCGTCAGAAATTGCAAAAATCTGTTTTATTGTGACATTTTCATTCCACTTATCTAAAGTACATGATGATATAAATAAGCCCCTTGTAATATTAGGTCTTTTGCTGCATATTGGCGTACTTCTTGGGCTTATAGCTTTGCAGCCTGATTTTGGTAGTGCTCTTGTATTTGTATTTATGTTTTGCTGTTTTATGTTTGTGGCAAAAATTTCATACAAGTATATAATACCTATTGGTGTTGTAGGTGTTGCATCACTGCCTTTTATATATAAGTATATTCTCTCACCTTACCAGCAAGATCGTATAAATGTATTTTTTAATCCTGAACTTGATCCGAGAGGAAGTGGCTATAATGTAATTCAATCAAAAATTGCTGTTGGATCAGGACAATTATGGGGGAAGGGATATTTAGAAGGTACGCAAAATCAAATGGGCTATTTGCCTACTAAATATACTGATTTTATTTTTAGCGTTATTAGTGAAGAATTAGGGTTCGTAGGAGCTATTATAGTTGTTGCACTTTTATTTTTTATTATTTATAAATGCTTTAAAACAGCACAGAAGGCTGATAATGTATTTGGTAGATATATTTGTGTGGGAGTCGGATCAATGCTATTATTTCACGTGTTTGAAAACGTTGGAATGTGCATTGGGCTTATGCCGGTTACCGGTATCCCCTTACCGTTTATAAGTTACGGAGGCTCATCACTTGTGGTAAATATGATTGCTATTGGTCTTGTACTTAGTGTTGCGTATCATAATAAACCAAGAAGTGTTTTTGATGTATATTAAAATTTAGAAGCAGAACGTTAAGTTCTGCTTTTTGTTTACACATATTATTTTCCTTTGAATATTATATAAAGAGGAAACTTTTAGTTTCTGTTTATGTAGAAAGGGAGTGAATATATGTATATAATAACGGGTTCGTCAACAACAGCTGTCAGATTAAAAAAGGCTGTTGAAAAAATAATAGGTTATCCCGCTTATGTGGTTCATACACCATCATCATTAAATAAAGGCGGATGTTCTTATTCGGTTAAGATAGATGACAGAGCACTAAATGAATCTGTTAAAATAGCAAAGGATATAGGTATAAAAATAAAGGGAGTGTATGTTGAAGAAACTGTAAATGGGGAGCGTGTTTACCATGGTGTATCTTGATAATGCTGCAACATCTTTAAAAAAACCATGGCAAGTTTATGCTTCTTTGATGAGCAATACTATTTTTGCGAGTGGCAATGCCGGTAGGGGTGGACATAAGAAAAGTTTTGAGACTGTAAAAAAAATAGTTGACACACAGGATCTTATAGCAAAGCTTTTTAATATTGATAGACCTCAAAATATTGTTTTTACACAAAATGCAACTTATGCTCTCAATACTGCTATATTGGGCACTGTGCGTGACGGTGGTCATATAATAGTAACAGAAATGGAGCATAACAGTGTATTAAGACCGGTAAGCTTGCTTGGTAACTATACGGTAGTTAAGGCGGATAAAAAAGGAAGAATAGAAACGGAAAATATTATAAAAGCTATAAGAAACGATACAAAGCTTATTGTATGCACACACGCATCAAATGTATGTGGAACGGTGCAACCGGTGAGTGAAATCGGAGCAGTTGCAAAAAAATTCAATATACCGTTTCTTGTGGATGCTGCTCAGACGGCGGGTTGTTATGAAGTGGATGCGGAAAAAATAAATGCTGATATGATTGCTTTTTCTGGACATAAAGGACTTTTGGGCCCTTTGGGAACCGGAGGTTTATATATAAAAAATCCGAATCGAATTATGCCTATTGTTACGGGAGGCACTGGAAGTGAATCTGAAAGCATTATTCAGCCGGATTTTATGCCGGACAAATTCCATAGCGGTACTATGAATACTCCTGCGATTGCAGCTTTAGGTGAAGGTGTAAAGTATATTTTAAAAAAAGGTGTAGATACTATAAATGAACAAGAAAAAGAATTAGCGATATTTTTTAGAAATAGCTTGCTAAATATGGACAATATAAATGTTTATGGGTATAGCGATATTGCAACAGTAGCGTTTAACATAAATAGAATGAGCAGCGAAGAAGTGTTTGAAAAACTAAAGAACAAAGTTGCTGCACGTGCAGGTTATCATTGTGCGCCTCTTGCTCACAGGGCTCTTGGTACAGAAAAAACAGGTGCAGTTAGAGTATCTTTTGGATTGTATAATACTCGTAGAGATGCAAAGAAAATGATTGATTACGTATATAGTATAAGTAAAAATATGCAGGGATAGATTCTTCTATCCCATACATAAAAACATTAAAAAAAATTAAAAAAACTATTGACAAACCTAAATATCTCTGATATAATATTACAAGTCGGTTGATGTTATTGTAAATAGAGTATATGCGGGTGTAGTTCAATGGTAGAATTCCAGCCTTCCAAGCTGGTCGCGTGGGTTCGATTCCCATCACCCGCTCCAATATATGTGTCTGTAGCTCAGTTGGATAGAGCAATTGCCTTCTAAGCAATGGGCCGGGGGTTCGAATCCCTCCAGACACGCCATTCAATCTTTTTTTTATGAAAAAAGAGTTTAAAAGTGGAAGTTAATGACTGCCACCATAAATGGTGGGTATAGTTCAGCTGGTTAGAGCGTCAGTTTGTGGCACTGAATGTCGTGGGTTCGAATCCCACTACCCACCCCATTTTTACTAAGTTTTATATACAGGGATATCGCCAAGTCGGTAAGGCACCAGATTTTGATTCTGGCATTCGTAGGTTCGAGTCCTGCTATCCCTGCCAGGGCCATTAGCTCAGTCGGCAGAGCACTTGACTTTTAATCAAGTTGTCCGGGGTTCGAATCTCCGATGGCTCACCAGAAAATCTCAAGAATCCATGCGGTTCTTGAGATTTTTTCTATATGAAAATATTTTGTGATTTGTGATTTACAGCTATTGTACAGATAGAAATCATAAGGCAAGATATTATTTTTTATGTAAAATAAAAAAGTGATGTTTTTATTTTGGGTTAAAAAGTGAAAATAACTATAAATATATTACGCCTATAATTATATTATATTTTGAGACAGTTCTTGATATTTTGTATCAAGCCTGTTGACGTGCCGAATTTAGCGTCAACAGGCTTATTTTTTGCTATTGTGTTTCAACATGACATCAACATCCTAAAATGGCTTAAAATCAGGCTTGTGAGTGTGTAGTTGAAGTGTTGAAGTTGTTGAAAGCAAATAAAATCATTTTAAAAATTCGGATATGGCATCAGGTATAAATGCAATAATATACGTACCCTTTTTTCTTTTATACACTGTACCGTTTTTATCGCTGTTGTATAAAATTTTATTTGCTAGCCAATATTGTTTCAATTGTTCCTGAGCGTCTTTGCTGAGATAAATATCGTGTAATTCAAGAAACTCAATAACTTTCTGTAAAGGATTATTCTCAATATGAGGGAAACATATTAACTCATTGTATGCTTTACAGCCTGTATATATACAAGGCTCGTTTGAAAGCTTTTTTACTGGGATTTTTCTATCTTGATATGCTTTAAGTAATGCTTCCAAAATGATTTTAGAATTATCAGCGATATTCATTTGTGTATTACTCTCTTCAGACTGTATTTTCGACTTACCGGCATTAGCCGAATACAGTGATGAACATTTGTGCTCAAGTTCACTGTATTATTCTGATGTAATATATTCAGAATCAAGAAGATATTGAAAATATTTTTCAATGAAGTAAACAACAGGAGCATATTTGTAAACTTCATTTCCGGAAAGCACAGATTTCTTTTTTAACTGAGCTTTCCTTTTAGTTATACCGTTCACTATCATATCATCATTATAGTCAATAAGGTGATTCATGTATTCAAAGAATTCATGATTGCTCTCAAAGATAGTTATGTCTGTTTTCAAATTAGATATGGCAGAATCGTTAATTGAATCAAGAGACTTATTTTCTATATACTTTGAAACAATTTCCTTTTTTGATGCTATAATAAAGTTGGCAGGACATTTTTTGGTTTTTTGTTATAATAGTTTTCAATGACATCCATAAGATAATGCTTGTCAGCTTTGTTAAAATCAGATGCGGTTAGCAACAGTGTCATATAATTAGCTTTACGAACATATGATGAAAACTTATCTGATTTATCAAAATAGATTGGTCTGCTCTCATCTTCTTCAAATATCAGTGAGAAGAGTACATTGTACAGACGTTCTGTATTTTTATTGTTCTTCGATTGCAGATTAACAGAAAACCGATATTCTTTTGGTAAGTATTCATTAAAATTGTAGGAAATGAAGTAGCCTAAAAGAAACATTGTAGTATTATCATCAGATGCAGATAGCAGTTGTGTCAGTTTTTGATAAATGTCGGTATTATAATTATAATGTGGTATTGGTATGCTATAAGTTTTTTTATCAGTTGACTTTTCTTCTGTCTTTGAAGTGTCATTTTTTCCGTATTTTTCTTCATATATTTTCTGTTTTGCATTTTCAGCAGCTTGTGTTGCAAGATAATCTATATATTCCTTTGATTCAGAAATATGGTATTCTTTTACTCTAAGATTGTAATATTCTGAATCAGAATCATCAGGTATAGATGCTTGGAACATTTCTGACAACTGAAATATTTTATCTAAATTCGTATCATACAACTTGTATCGCGAGAAGCGTTCATCTGTTTGTATGAAATTTTGAATAATGGTTCTGTGCTTTGCTATATCTCCTGAGAGAGTGATTGTTATTCCAGAACCGTTATCTATGAGCATTATATAGTAGCAGGTATAACAATTATTATTAACCTCATGTATGATATCAGCAATTTTAAAGATAACGAAATCACTGATTTTATTATAATCGTACTCTAATATGTGTTTTTTCATACGTAAATTATAAAAATGCGGTTTCTCTTGGTAAATGTTTTTAAAGCAGAAGTTAAATTGCTGCTGCCAGGCACTTTTTCAGTGGAAATGGTTTTGTTTGTGGATATGAGCTTAAATGCGATATTACATATAGATATAAATGGCAAGTATGGAAGAGAATGTTTGAGACAATCAATAGTATATCTCTATGGAATGGTATTATCTTTTGTTTTCATGTTACAATTCTCCTTTTTATTTTACCATACTACACAATTTTATGTTTGTCAATGATAGGATAATAAAATTTTGCATATAACGTAACAGGATAATAATAGGTAAGACACCTATTGTAATTATATATTATTTTTATGAAATATTTAATATTGAAAGGAGAAATGAGAAATGAATGAAGCACTATGTTACAATATAAAAACATTACAGGAGGTTATACCTATAGGAAAAAACAATTTGTATAATCTAGTACATTCCGAAGGATTCCCCAAAATTACAGTAGGAAAAAGAATAATAATTCCAAAGAAAGCTTTGGAAGAGTGGCTTCAGAAAACTGCGTTTTTAGAAAATAATATGCAGTAGTCGCAGAATAACTGTGTGAAAAAATTCACTCAGTTATTTTGATATTAAGGTATAGAACATGTAAATCCACATTGTCTCAGACATACATTTGCTACAAGGAGTTTAGAGGTAGGGATGGATTTAAAAACCATTCAGGAGTTAATGGGACATTCGTCAATTAAAGTGACAGGAGATACTTATATGCACGTTATGGTAGACAGAAAAATTGAGGAAATGAAAAAGCTCAATGCTATAGTACGAGATAACGAGACAGTGTAAAAACTGTCTCGTGAATACCTTAAATAATATAGCGTCCCTGTCTATATTTTATATTATTAAACTATAGTAATTATATACTTATTATTATGTTTAATAATATATTATATTAAATCATTCTATAATATACTGTTGTATAATTTATAAATTTGTAAACGAACAACATTAAAATAATCATATCCAAAATGGAGGAAAATGAAATTGTAGATACAATGACAATCTATCGTGAGTTAAAAAACTATGGGGAGTATTCAGAAGCTAAGAATACTCTTGATAATTATATAAAAGGATTTAACAAAAATCAGTCACTTCACTGGAATGGAAATAAGTATATAACGTATGCATTTGCATCAAATGGAATTGAAGAATTATACTTTAAACAAAATATCAAATATAGAATCTATATTAAATTCAGACCTAAGCTAATGGTAGAGATAGGGAATTATAATGAGGTATTAAGGGGTTATGATATATATGATTTATATATCAAATTCCGTGAACAGATGAATAAAACAGGACTTACATCTTTGTCGGATTTAAGTATATGGAAAGTTAAAAGAATTGATTATGCAGTGGATATTGTAGTCAGTCAAAAGGATATTGCGATATATATACAACTATTTAAAAAAGGAAATATTCCTGAGATATTACTTAAGAATGAGAAGACAATAAAATACTGGAATGCCGATAATAATCTCTACCTTGCAGGGACAAGTTATCGTATTAATTTTTATGATAGATATAGTACCGTCAGAATGAAACAAATTAAGAAAAATAAGAAATTTTTCAATGTGGATAATTTGTATGGAGTATTCCGTTTTGAAGTACAGCTCAGAGATATTGATATAACAGGTTTAAAAAAATCAGGATTAGTACATAAGAATTGCGTAGGGAATTTTCTTAGCCACGATTTGTGTAAGCATTTTGTGATAAAGAATTATAATATGCTGATAGGAAAGGGTAATTACTATAGCTACCGTGATGAACTTTCAAAATGTAAAAGCAGTACACAGTATTCTATGATTAAGCTAACACATGATGAAGGGAGTATATATCAGGCTAAGAGAAAATTCCTTGCAAGCAGTAACAATAAAAGAAAAGCAGAGAAAAAATTCAGTGAAATTGTTAATAAGCTCCAATCCAACGGCATAAATCCTGTTACGATTGAATCTGGGATAATGAAAAATTTATACAGTAAAATTTTATATCAGATTGAATGTAGCAATCAATACCTAATACGAAGGAGGAAAATAGAGTATGATGAATAATGACAAGCTGACATATACTGTTCCTGAAATGGCAAAAGCTTTAAATATCGGCAGAAATAAAGCATATGAACTTGTGAAAACAGATGGATTTCCTGTAATATATATTGGTTCAACTATAAGAATTCCTATCGAAGCATTGCATAAATGGCTGAACGAATCGGATGGCTATATTTGAGATTAATATAAGTAAAAATATATAATATATCCTTGAAGTCTATAGGCTTATAGCCTATAGACTATTTTTATAATATCAAGGAGGAAACAAAAATGAAAGAAATAAGAATTTGTTCCATATGCGGAGCAGAAATCAAAGATGGTGAAACATTAACAGAGTTTCAGGGGAAATATTATTGCAGTGATTGTCTTGATAGAGAAACGATAGTCTGTGAACGATGTAATGAGAGGGTATTGTTTGATGAGTCAGTTGACGGGCGATTATGCC
>CALXQE010000042.1 GCA_944390495.1 uncultured Clostridia bacterium | reverse complement strand
CTATAGTTTCGAAAATATGCCGACGGATTTTTTTAGTACATCAATAACCTCGTCTTTCTGGGCAAGCTGTTTGCGTAAAGCACGAAATTCAGCTTCAAGTTCACGTTGACGATTTTGCTTGTCGGTTAAGCCTGGCTGAAATCCGGCACGCTTGAGCCAAGATTTAAGGGTATCTATGCAGATACCAAGTTTCTGTCCATCAATTCTGGGAAGGGGGCAGTGCAGTAGCGTACAAATTTACATTAACAGATGAAGAAGCAGATCCAATTAATGTTTATGAAATAAAGGGATTTGAAAATTCAGTAATCACATTAAATAAAGTTAAAGATTTAAGTTCCGAAGGAGATAAGATATTTGTTTCAGAATATGAAAACGATACACTTACTAAAGTAGATATAATAGACATTTCAAATGCACAAATGGGAGAAAATCAATATAACACAACTGTTTCAGGTAATGCTAAAATATATGTTTGGTCACAGTATTCAGAACCTTTAGCTGATGTGTTTGAAAACTTAGTATAACAAAAATACCCGTCAAACTGATATGTTTGGCGGGTGTTTATTTATGTGAAAATTTTAGATAATCTGTAAATCTTTATAAAATAAAAATATACCCGCCAATCTATGTTATTGGCGGGTATTTAAGTTATACAGCACTGTTAAATACTCTGTAAATAAGAAGAATACTTTGTTCAACAGTACAAGAATCCTTAGGAGAAGCAGTATTATCAGACGTACCGTTCATGATTCCGTTTTCGGCAAGTTCTCCGACGCTTTCAATAGCCCAATCGGAAATATCTGTATTATCAGCAAATTTTTCAATACTGCCTACAACAGGTGTTAAATCTTTACCTGTACTATCTTTGATAACTTCAGTTGCACGAAATACCATAGCTGCAATTTGTTCACGATTAGTTGTTTCCTTCGGTGCAAACAAATTATCACCAACGCCGTTTACAACACCATATTTGTAAGCTCTAAGTACAGCGATGCTTGTTGTATCAGCAAATGTTTCAGCTGGAGCAGGGTCAATTCTTGTACCAAATACTTTTACGAGCATGTTTGATACAAGTTCAGCAAATTGTTCACGAGTTATAGCATCTTGATACTTAGGATTACCTGTTAAATCCGGAACTAAACCGGCTTCAACAGCTAAATCTATTTCATTTTTAGCCCAATCACTTGGGTTATTTCCTGAAAGTTCAACGTTTTCATCAATTACAACGTCAACTTGTGTTAAATCTTGCTTGTGAGTTGTCCAAGCCATTGCACTTACTTGAAACATCATTGTGCCGGCAATAGCAGCTGATAAAATTGTACGATATATTTTCATAATTACATTACCTTTCATTTTTATTTTTCGCAAATAGAATGATCTGCACTTTCTACTGAGATTTTACTTCCGTCAGGATAGTAATAATATCTGTAAGTTAAATCAGATTCGTATCTTGAAATCCCCGCAAAATCTAATAACCACTGCTGTCCCGGAGCTAAATCACATAGGGGCTGAAAATCATTTACAAGAGTTGTAGGATACCAATGTTGTTCGTATGGTATAGTATTGTAGAATGCTCTAAGATCTTCATCACTTTCAAAAGTAAAAACTGTTGCAGCTACATATTTTGATAATTCTTCTGCGTATGCTTGTGAATTCATATCAGAAGTGAACATAGAGCTATTTACTATTTCGCGAAGGGGAATTTGATGTTCTTGTGTTTCTCCCGGAGTTAATTCGTAGGGAACAAAGAATACACCTGAGGTATTACCTGAATAGTGTGAATAGCTTGTATTTGCAAGAGCAACGGCAATGACACCGGCATCTGTCATTGAGGTTGGATTTGTAATTTCTAAACATGATGATCCGATATCTGCTTCCGACAACCCAAACTGTGTGATTTTTGCAGTTGATGCAAACAAGCTTTCTGCATCTTTATTGTAGTCAGGTAATTGAGGCACATGATACTCCGGAACAAATGTTGAATCTTCATCTGATGGTTTAGGGCTTTGTGCAGGATTTGAACCATTACCGCCATGTATAATACCCCATGAATTTTCATCAGCACGATGTCCTATCCAAACTCCGTCTTGATCGTATAGGGGCATATGTACAACTGTATCCCAGTCTTGAACTAATGTCCAATCTGTTATTAATTTACCCGTGGTATCAATATAAGCGTAGTCAAAACCATACCATTTATCAGGTTGGGACATATCATAAGAGCATGTGTAAGGGTCATCTCGTTCTATGGAAGGAGATTTTGATGGCTCTCTGTAAGGTTCTCTTATAACAAGTGCCTTGCCGTTTTCAAATCTACCTGTGTATAAACTTGTTCCGAACTTCTGTCCGCCTACATAAAAAATTTCATATTCTTCATTAATTGGTATTACTTCATTGCCGTTTGTATCAACGTATCCTATACCGCTTTTTAGACCTGAAGGATGATCATTAGACGGAGTTACGGCAGAAAATCCACCGGAAAAGGAATACATCATGTTGTATTTACCTTGGTTAAAATTATGGAGAGTTCCGTTTTTATCTACAAAATTATCATAATAACCGGATAAGTAATTTGGAGTTGAAGCACCATCATGGATGAGTAAAAGTCCGTCGTGAAATTCAGCACAGAAATTCCAATTATCTGCTGAATGTTCGTAAATTTTTTGATCGTTTAGAGGATACTTAAATTCTTCCCAGAATAATCTCGTTTCTTCGTTGGGAGTTATTGAGAAACCGTCAGATTCCATTGTATATGCAAATGCCGGAGATGTCATTAAAGACATAGATAACATAATTGCACATAATTTTAACGCCTTTTTTTTCATATTTTTCCTTCTTCCTGTTTTATTTTATAATGTTTTTAGTATAGGAATAATTATAACATATTAACTAATATATAACAAGGAAAAATGTATTTGAAATATTAAGACAAAGTCAATATAACGAAAATTTATTATAAAATATATAAATATAGAATAGATTTTTTGATGTTTTTGTTATAAAATATAATAAAGAAAAGGAGAATGACTATGATACAGACGATAATTGAAAATCTTCAAAATCCAAGTGAGGAATTTTCGCCTATTCCGTTTTGGTTTTTAAATGATAAGCTTGAAAAGTCAGAACTAAAACGACAAATGATTGAATTTTGCAGTAAGGGAGTAAATGGAGTTGTACTGCACCCAAGGATAGGTCTTCCGAAGGATTTTGAGTATTTAAGTGATGAATATTTTGAAATAATAAAATTTATTGTAAATACTGCAAGAGATTTGAATATGAAAATCGTTTTATATGATGAAGGTATGTATCCGTCAGGATCTGCTCATGGTGAGGTTGTAAAATGTAATCCTGATTTTGCATCTGTCGGCATAAAATTAACAGATAATCCATCGGAAGGTAAAGTTATTGCAGAATATGAAGATGGATATTATTTAGTAAGTAAAAAATGCGGCGGAACAATAAGGGGAATTCATTACGGTGAGGATGACGGTGAACATGATGCACCATTATCAGCGGATATATTAAATCCTAAAGCGGTAGATGTTTTTATAGAATTGACCCATGAGCGGTACTTTAAACATTTAAGTGAATATTTTGGAAGTACAATAATAGGTTTTTTCACTGATGAACCATGTATTTTGGGCAGAGGTACACATGGCTATTATGAGTGGACAGAAGGCTTGGAAAATGATATACTATCCGCAGGTAAAGATCCTTTTAATCTTCGTGAATTATTTGAAGGTAAAACAAATGATACGATAGAAACATATAGAAATATTATCAGTAAAAAGTTAAATGAAAATTATTATAAAAAACTGTCAAAATGGTGCGAAAAACATAACATTGCACTTATGGGACATCCCAAAGAAAGCGATGACATAGATGAGGAAACATATTTTCATATACCGGGTCAAGACCTTGTTTTTCGATGGGTGTCACCTGAAAAGAACCGTGTAGAAGGCATACATTCAGTGCAGGCAAAATGTACGTCCGATGCGGCAAGACATACCGGAAAACGCAGAAATTCAAATGAATGTTTTGGGGTATGTTCGAGTGAGGGTATACCGTGGTATTTTACAGCTGATGACATGAAATGGTATATTGACTGGCTGGGAGTAAGGGGAGTTAATATGTTTATTCCTCATGCGTTTTATTACAGCATAAGAGATGTGCGTAAAGACGAACGTCCTCCTGATGTGGGACCTAATAATATTTGGTGGAAATATTATAAAAATTTTTCTGATTATATTAAAAGAGTGTCTTATATAATGACAGATTCAGTAAATTGTGCAAAGACTGCTATATTATGTAAAAGCGGTGATTTAAAACCGGAAATAGCAAAGGATTTTTACGAAACTCAAAAGGAATTTAATTATTTACCGTATTCACTGCTTGATAGAGCAGAAGTAAAAAACAATCGTTTGTGTATTGGTGGATATGAATATGAATATATTATTGGTGATTTAGACGTTGATGTAAAAAAAGTAACAAAAGCGTCAATGGTTAAAAATGTTGATTTCCATTCAGATATACCGTTAAAAGATTTAAGGGTTACACATATTATAAAAGAAAATGTTAATATGTATTTTATTGTAAATGAGGGTGATACTGATATAAACACCGGAATAGAAATGAAATCTAAAGGAACACCTGTTGTGATGGATTTATGGAAGGGTGAGTATTACGGAGCAGAGTTTAGTGAAAGTAAATTCGGAACACGTATGAATTTATTGCTAAAAAGACATGAAAGTATCTTAATATTATTTGATGAAAATTACGGTAAGTATGATTTGCCTCAAAAAAGAACGGTTATCAGCGAATTGGACTTTAAACAAGTTGATGAAAATAAAGATAAAATTACAAAAACTTATAAAGCTTTTTATATAAAAGAGGACAATTCGGAAAATGAATGTTTTAAAATTTCATGTGAAGAAATGGCTGAATGTTATGTAAATGGCAAATTTGCAGGTGTAAGTTTTTTTAATCACGAATTTAATATTGGTAAATATCTTAGAAAAGGTAAAAATGAAATAACAGTTATTATAACGGGCAGTATAGCAAATAAATATTCAGATAAAAATATATATTACGGATTGGTTTAATGGAGATAATTATGAAAGTTTATAATATTACGGATTACGGTGCAGTTTCTAATGGCGAAATATGTACAGAAGCAATACAAAGAGCTATTGATATATGTGAATGCGGAGGTACGGTATACATTCCAGAGGGTAATTTCATTAGCGGAGCGTTGTTTTTAAAAAGTAACATGACTCTTTATGTAGATAAGGGAGCAAGACTAATGGGAAGTGGAAATATTGATGATTTCCCTGTTATGGGGTATTCGTTTGAAGGCAGAGAACAGCTGTGTTATGCAAGTCTAATAAATACGGACAGTGCACCTCACGAGAATATAGTAATTGACGGAGAAGGTGTGATTGATGCAAACGGTGTAGAACTATTTACAGCGGAAATGAAAGAAAATCACGGTAAAAGAGGCAGGGCGGTGTGTATAAGAAATACAAAAAATCTTAAAATCAGAAATGTAACAATACGTCAGTCACCATCATGGTGTTTACATTTAATATACTGCAACGATGTATTTATTGAAAATATTGAGGTACATACAAAATATGATGAAAACGGTGAAAAGTATAAACACATTTTTAATGGTGACGGTATTGATGTTGATTCGTGCAAAAATGTAAAAATAGTCGGTTCAATTATAGCAAGCCAGGATGACTGCATAGCAATTAAATCAGGCAGAGATATTGAGGGACGCAGAATAGGCATAGCATCAGAAGATATAATAATAGAAAACTGCAGCTTTAAAAGCGGATTTGGCATAGCAATAGGCAGTGAAATGTCAGGTGGTGTTAAAAATGTTTTTGTCAGGAATTGTGACTTTCAAGATACCCACAGCATAGGAAGTATAAAAGCTGTACGTGGACGAGGCAGTTATATTAAAAATATACATTATGAAAATTGCTCACTTATAAACAGAAATACGGAAATAAGTGATACAAAATGGTTCCGTGGTGCAATTTACGTAGATGGTTTTTATGGTTACGATGAATTTAATCCTGAATTAAAAGAAAAAATAAGCGAAGAAACACCTGAGGTGGACGGGATATATTTTAAAAATATAAGTGTGGATACGGTGGCAGGAAATGCTGTATATTTGTGCGGTCTGCCGGAAAAACCTTTCAAAAATATATATCTTGAAAATGTCAAAGCACGTGGTAAATACGGTATGGTAACAAAAAATATAGATAATTTGCAGCTTATAAATGTAGATGTTAAAAGTAAAGTTAATTGACAAAAGGACACGATATTTATCGTGTCCTTAGATTTTGTTATTTCTTGTTGCTACGTCGTGGAATTCAAAGTAAGTAGGACTGTGACGTGACTGCGTAACTTCAAACATTATACCGTCGGAATTATAGGTATAGTTTTCTACAACAGCAACGCAGTTACAACCGTTTAGATTAAGGTATTTTTCGTCTTTTTCATTTATTTTCTGAACAGTGAATACACGTTTTGTTGTAACTATATTAATTCCCAATGTATTTTCAATATAGTCATATATAGAACCCTTGGCAATATCTTCGGTTAAATCTTTCACTATGTCTTTTAAAAAGTAATTATGGTCTATTATTACAGCCTCGCCGTTTATATAACGAACTCTTTGTATATAATATATTTGCACGCCGTTTTCAAAACCGGTACGACGTCTTATGCGTTCATCGACCGTAAGTTCTGAAAATAATATAACTTGTGTTTTTGTATCAGTACGATTTCTAACAGCTGCTTCAGAAAAACTTTCAACTTTTCCGAGAGTATATTGTTCCTTTGAATAAGGTGTATATATAACCATAACGCCTTTACCGTGTATAGACTGTACATATCCATCAGATACTAAAAGCTGAATTGCACGTCGTATGGTATTTCTTGAACAATCAAACTCTAAAGTCAGTTCGTTTTCTGAAGGGAGCATATCAGTGTAATGTTCATCTTCTATTCGTCGTCTGATTACTGTATATATATCAAAATATTTACTCTTAGGCATATATAAACCTCCATGCTGTCAAAAGATGTTCAAACAAGTTTATACAAATTATAAACTTTATTCTAAAAAATGTCAAGGGAAATATTTAATAAACATATTGACAAACTTGTTTAAACATGTTACAATACAATCAACAAATAACTTGTTTAAACAAGATGAAATTATAAAAGGAGGAGAAAACATGGGTAAGTATTTATCACAAAGTAAAGAGCTTTTAAAACTTGTGGGCGGAAAAGAAAATATTTCAGCAGTTACACATTGCGTAACAAGAATGAGATTTGTTCTTAGAGATCCGTCAAAGGCTGATACAGACGGAATTGAAAAAATTAATGGGGTAAAGGGTACATTTACTCAGGCAGGACAATTTCAGGTGATTATAGGTCAGGATGTAGCAGAGTTTTACAATGATTTCACAGAAGTATCGGGAATTGAGGGAGTATCAAAGGACGACGTCAAAGCGGCTGCTAAGAAAAATCAAAATTTCGTTCAGAGAATAATGTCTACATTAGCAGAAATATTTGCTCCGCTTATTCCGGCACTTGTTATCGGAGGTCTTATATTAGGTTTTAGAAATATTATTGACTCGGTTGAGTTTTTTGACGGAGGGAAGACAATAGTTGATCTTTATCCGTTTTGGGCAGGTGTAGATAAATTTTTATGGCTGATAGGAGAGGCGATATTTCACATGCTGCCTGTCGGTATATGCTGGTCAATTACAAGGAAGATGGGTACGACTCAGATTTTAGGTATAATACTTGGTTTAACTTTAGTGTCAGGTCAGCTGCTTAATGCTTATTCCGTAGCAAGTACAGCGGCGGCAGATATTCCAAAATGGGATTTTGGGTTTGCACAGGTTGATATGATAGGTTATCAGGCACAGGTCATTCCGGCTATGCTTGCAGGATTTTGTCTTGTGTATCTTGAAAAATTTTTTACAAAGATTTCCCCAAAGGTCATTTCAATGATAGTTGTGCCGTTTTTCTCACT
>CALXQE010000041.1 GCA_944390495.1 uncultured Clostridia bacterium | reverse complement strand
GGTGAAACATTAACAGAGTTTCAGGGGAAATATTATTGCAGTGATTGTCTTGATAGAGAAACGATAGTCTGTGAACGATGTAATGAGAGGGTATTGTTTGATGAGTCAGTTGACGGGCGATTATGCCAAGACTGTTACGTAGAGCATTACTGCAGATGTGCTGAATGTGGTGCACTTCTGCACGAGGATGATGCCAATTATTATAACGACTATCCGTATTGTGATAACTGTTATGATAACTGCAACTATGAATTTATCGAAGATTATGGTTACAAGCCTGACCCGATATTTTATGGGACAGGACAGCCCCATTACGGTGTTGAGCTTGAAATTGACTGTGGCGGTGAAATAGATAAAAATGCTGAAAGAATTATGAATATAGCAAATAGAAAAAATGATCATATCTACTGCAAGCATGACGGTTCACTTGATGATGGCTTTGAAATTGTAAGTCATCCTGCGACAATGGATTATCACTTGAATGTGATTCCTTGGAAAGAAATTATGGACGAGGCAAGAGATTTAAACTATTACAGTCATTCCGCAAGAACATGTGGTTTGCATGTACATATAAATCGTACTGCTCTTGGCACAACAGTTGAAGAACAGGAAAACACAATTGGTAGGATAGTGTATTTCTTTGAAAAGTTTTGGGATAAAATTCTGCGTTTTTCCCGCCGCACAGAAGGACAGGCAAACAGATGGGCATCTCGTTACGGAGGGAGTATGGTGAATCCAAAGGAAACATTGAAAAGTGCTAAGACATCGGGACTTGGCAGATATACGGCAGTTAATCTTGAAAACATATTTACTGTTGAGCTTAGGATATTTCGAGGTACTTTGCGGTACAAAACCTTTGTTGCTACATTACAGTTTGTAGACAAGCTCTGTAATGATGCAATAAAGCTGTCAGATGAAGAATTTCAGACAATGACGTGGTATGACTTTGCCGCCTCGGTAAATGACATGCCTGAACTTAAAGAATATCTTAAAATACGAGGATTGGAGGAATAAATTATGTGTGGACTATATGGAGTTTTATCATACGGAAATGAAATCAAGGATATTGCAGAAATAACAGAAGCACTTGCTACCCAAAGTGCTGTACGAGGTACAGATGCCACAGGAATTGCATATAACAAGCGAGGGCATATGAAAGTGTTTAAGCGGAGTAAAAGTGCTTATGAAATAAATTTTAATGTCCCTAATGGAATAAATGTTGTAATGGGACATACCCGCCATGCAACGCAGGGGACACTAAAGTATAATGATAATAATCATCCTTTTAGTGGTATGTGCGGCGGAAAGGAATTTGCACTTGCTCATAATGGAATCCTTTGTAACGATACAGCGTTAAGACGAGAGCTTCGCCTGCCTTCAACAAGGATTGAAACAGATAGCTATATTGCTGTGCAGATTCTTGAAAGTCAAAAACAGCTTAATTTTGACAGTATCAAATATATGGCTGAAAAGGTGGAAGGAAGTTATTCGTTTACAATCCTTGATAATAAAAATAATCTGTACATAATTAAAGGTGACAGTCCGATTACGCTGTTTCATTTCCCCAAAAAGAAAGTGTATGTATATGCTTCTACAATGTCAATATTGTGGAAAGCGCTTGTTGATACAGAGTTGTTTGAGGATTTGAAGTCAGGTGGGTATGAAGAAATCTATGTTGCAGATGGCGAGATATTAAAAATATATTCATCAGGTAAGATACAGAGAGATAAATTCGAATTTAATGAATTTGCAAGTTATGGTCTTGACTGGCGTACAGGCTATCATTTTAGCTATGACTCAAGGGATGAATATATAGATGACATCAAGAGCGTCGCATCGTATTACGGATATAGCAGTGAAGAAATTGACTGTTTATTAAATGATGGATTTACTCCGGAGGAGGTGGAAGCTATGCTGTATTGTAATGACTGCATGGAGGTGTAACTCCTGTAAATAAGTATGTCAAACAGATTTTGTTTGTACTTGTAGAGATATGTATAAAAACTGTACTTGACTATTATAATGAGAAGAGTGATAAAGCTTAAACTTTATCACTCTTCCTCAAATTCAAGATTATCTAATGCAAATTTAATGGCTTTATTGATAAGCTCATTTCTGCTGCGTCCGCTTTTTATAACAAGCTCTTCCAAACGGTCATGTGATTCCTTTTCAATTCTGACAGTTACTGTAACAGAACGCTCTGTTTTTGGAGTTACAACAAATTTTTTTTCCATAATATCACCTCGTAATATTATTATACATTTCATATTTGATGATACATAAGAACACAAAAAGCAATAAAAATATATTGCAAATTATATAATTATATTGTATAATAAAATTAAGTTAATATTTTGTCTAAAAAGGGGGATAAAATATGTTTTGTTTAAATTGCGGCAGAGAAATCTATGATAATGCCACTATATGTCCATACTGTGGCTATGCAATACAGAACAATGCACCACCATACAGTCCATATGATAAGCAGAAAACAGACATTTTTAAAAAAGTAGGTGCTGTTGTATCTTCAATAGGAACTGTAATTGTTCTTATTATAACTGTATATATCTGTACGGCAGATAATGATGATATAGCAGATTTGGTAGGAAGTATTGCACCAATGTATTCAATCTCAATTCAGAATGATACACCTGTAGGTTATAGCACCTCTTTAACCTATGGACAGGCATTTGAACAATATTTTGACAGTTGTAAGTGGAGTGAAGAAACAATAAATTCAGATCCCATTGTTAGATTTACCGGAATATTTGACAATGAGAATGGTACATATTCAAAAGTAGAAGTGGTTTTTGATATAACGGATATGGATGGAGGTGAGTTTTATTATAACATTGACACTGTTATTGTAGATGGCTGGGATTTAGGACCGATAGGAGTTTACGGACTTATGGAAGATGTTTTTAACATTAGTACTATATATTAAAATATTAAGCGAAAGAAGAATTAGTCTTTTAAGTACGAGGTAGAAATTTCTCCTCAAGGATAATACAATATCCTCTATCTAATAAAAAATTATTATACATCTACTTGATGCATAATTAAACAGTTAATTTCGGGAGATAGGCTCCCTCATCAATCTAAATATATTATACAAGGAGAATGTAAAATGATAACTTGCCCAAAGTGCGGAACGCCAGTAAAAGGCAGTCAGATGTATTGTAGTAATTGTAATACAAAATTTTCGACAGAAATTCAAAATAGAATAAAATCAGAACAGGAAAGCGTGACAATGCCGTCATCAAATAATGACGCTGACAATCATGAATCAAAAACAAATTTCTGTTTTAACTGCGGTGCAAAAATAACAGATGGACATCAATTCTGTCCAAGCTGTGGTACAAAAATAATAGTACAATCGAATACACAATCGCCAACTCAAACAACGAAAGTACAAACAAACACTACTGTACATAAACAATCTGCAAGAAAAGTTAATGTCCAAAAGGGGCGATATGTGGGAAGAAAGTGGTTTATAAAGCTTGCATACAAAATGTATGAAACTGATGTGGAATTTTCTGATGACCACATTAAGTTATTACAGGGGACTGGTTTTGCTAAAGCGGGATATAAAACACCCACACAGATTAGATATAGTTCAATATATAGTGTTGATGTCAATAAAAAACTTAGTATTCCTAATGTTATATTTGCTATAATAGTAGCCATTATGGCTGTTGCAATGCAAGTATGGGCAGCACTTATTATATCATTAATTGTTTTTTGGATAGGAAAAACAGCAACAGTAACTATAAATTATTCGGCAGGCAAATATATTGTTCCGACAGAATTTATATCTGAAGCCGAAGATTTGAGAAATAGAATTAATATGGCAATCAATCAGTCGAGAGGGTAAGGAGGAAGCTTTATGTGGTTAATAGTAGTAGCAGCTATAATAATTATTGCTGTTATATCAGTTCTTGTAGGTTCAAAAAAGGATGATAAAATAGCAGGTTCATTAAAGAGTTATCTGGGAAGTATGGGATTTATTGCAACAGGTGAAGTAGAGGTTTTTGATAAGGATAATCAAGGAAAACCATTTAGATTTTTAATTGATAGGCAAAATAAGAAATGGACACTTGCAAATTATCGTGCAACAGTAGCAAATGTATATGATTATACTGATTTAATTGATTATTCCGTTACATACAGAACGCTGGGTACTGATATGTTAAAAGGTGAAGAACACACTGTAAGAGCCTCAGAATGTAATAACAATGGAATTATAGCAAGCTGTAACTTAAAAGGTGATAATTGTGAATATATCGAAATAAGAGTTGTTTATACTGGTAAAGCTCAAAGAGAAAATATATGTTCGCATTTTATTCTATTTGAAAAACAGCGGTCATTTCTTAATGCACAAAATAATGATTTTCATGTTCCAACTGTATGTGTTAATAATGCAGGTATTTTTGAGGGGATGTTATGGGAAATTGTAAGTGATAACAAATAATAATTTGAAAAATGATAAAAGTCTCATTAGAGTTAATTCTCTGATGAGATTTTTTTCTTTGGAGGAATATTTATGAAAAATTATATATTTGGTTATGCCCGTGTTTCAACAGAATCACAGGTGCTGGACAGACAGATTGATATGCTTAGTAAGTATGGTGTGGACCATATTTATTGTGAGAAAATGACAGGTACAAAACGTCACAGACCTGAACTTGAAAAAATGCTCGATAGGCTGACAGCAGGTGATACAGTTGTTATTGAATCACTGTCAAGACTCGGAAGAAGTACAAAGGACTTAATTGAGCTTATGGAGTTGTTTAATGAAAAGCAAGTAAACCTTGTGTCACTTAAAGAAATTATAGATACAACAACAGCAGCGGGCAAGCTGCTTTTTACGCTGATAAGTGCAATAAGTCAATTTGAAAGAGACTGTATCGTGGACAGAACGAAGGAAGGACTTGCTGCTGCTCGTGCCAGAGGCAGAACAGGAGGAAGACCTCCAATTGATGCAGGTTTGATTGAGAAGGCTAAAAGATTATACGATAGCAAAGAATATACTATTGCTGAAATAGAAGAACTTACAGGGGTAAAACGTGCAACCTTGTACAGACGTTTAAAAATGTAAATGTATCGAAAAAATTGTCAGAATATGTTATCATGAGATTATAAATAATGTAGGTTTATGGGAAGTTGATTTTGAAACGGGTTTTGAGAATGATATCGTGGTTTTGAAACAAGGTTATGATACATTCTCAAAGTTTTTCATAAACGATGGTTTTTTGGAATTAAGGATGATGTATAATAAATATGGAATTAATATATATTTATATCGATAAATATAGAAATTACAAAGAGACAGAACTGTTATTTGGAGATAGATTTAATATTAAGTATGATAAAAATAGCAACAATTTATCTATTGAACGTAATAATAAAAATCAAAATATATATCCATCTTGTATCACTAATGTTAATGCAATTGTGGGACGCAACAGTGTTGGTAAAACCAATTTAATAGATCTTATTGGAATGAAAATATACGATAGGCAGAAGAATAATGCTGAATATGAGATTATATATAAGAAGAAAAATACAAGTGGATTTAGATATCCAGATGATATTGAAAAAGAGATTCAGCATGCTCAATATTTTCTTGTTTTCTATTTAGGTGTTAATAATGAAAATGAGGATTTATTTTGTTTTGAGGGTAATAATATTAAAAATTTTGAAAAGATTATAAATGATGAAATTTCTTATTCTGATTATTTTTATGGAAAGGGCTGGTTTAGTATTGTATGTACATATAAAAACAATGTTTTAAAATATAAATATAACATCAATGAAAAGATAGGAGAATATACAGGTGATAATGGATGTAATATTTATGGTGATTATAGGAAGGAACAAGATAAATTAGCTATTATATCTTTTAGAAATAATTTAAATTCAGAAATATATGATCGTATTTCATTAAAACCAAAAGATGAATATAAAATTGCAATTCCGCGTAGAGTGGCACGGTTGAGGTCTCATCTTTGGATAAATCAGATTAAAGTTCTTCAATTTTTAATGAATAAAGAACAAGAAAATAAACAAAAAGACAATAAATAAACTATGTTTTCAGACACGGAATACAGATTAGAAATTAAATATTATGACACATATATTGATAAAGAAGAAATGTTTTTTTCTGAACTATCTCCAAATATAGATGAGGAATATAAAAATAAATGTGAAATAATAGAAAGCTTTATAAAATATATATATAGTTTTCAATTAAGTGAATCAGAACAAAAAAATGTAAAATCCAATCTATGTAAAATTAACTTACAGACAATAACGTATAATGATGCAATATGTTATTATGGTTCCGTTATTGATAGTTTATTGATTGAAATGGATGCAGAATCAAAAAATTTTTTTAAAAGAGAATTTATGGATTTTGTAGATATACTTAACAATAAGTATATTACACTTACAAACAAATCCATAGATATTATAATTAAAAAAGATACAAATATTAAAAATATTGAAAAGGTTATAGATATTTTACTTGATAGAGATTACAAAAATAGCGTGTTTGAAGAAATGTTTGCAATATTTAATGGATTTTTTGAATGCGTATTAAAAAATTTGAGTGATGGCGAAATAAATGCTTTAGGTATTTATGCATCAATATTAGAACAAATTAGTGATTCTAACTTTAATTTTCAAAAGGAGAAATTCATTTTACTATTTGATGAACCAGAAGCTAATATGCATCCAGAATTGGCAAGAAATTTTATTAATGATATAGTTACATTTTTAGAGAAAATTGGTGACAATAAAAAATTTCAACTGATTATTTCGACACATTCACCGTTTATTCTGTCAGATATATTGCCATGCAATGTCTTGTTTTTAAATAAAAAAAACTATGGACTATGTGAGGTGCAATCCTGCGAAATCTCTACATTCAGTGCTAATATTCATGATATGTTGAGTAACGGATTTTTTATGAATAGCACAATTGGAGAATATTCAAAAAGAAAAATAAATCAAATAATTTATAAGTTATTTGATGATAGAAACAAAGATATTACGAAGGAAGAAAAAAATGAAATTAAATATATTATATCAAATATAGGAGAGCCGATATTAAGAAGTAAGCTTCAACATAGTTTTTATGAGAAGTATCATGAAGAAGAATTATATGATACTAAAAATGAAATTTTAAACAGCATACAAGAGGTTTGTAAGTCGAGTGACAATATCAAGGAAATAAAACACCGAATAACAAATCTTCTTGATAACATCAAAGAATAATGGGTAGAATAATATGAATAAAGTACATAGATTAAATGACGTGCAGTGGTATATTAGAGAAATAAAAAAGATTCTTGTTAATGGGCATGTATTACCTAAAAATGTAAATAAATACTATAATAGGGATGTACAATACATAAACGATTATTTATGTAATCTTGGAATATCACTGAATAATTTCTCAAATGTAAGGGGAGATAGTGTATTTGAGAATTTTATTATTGCTGAATATAGCGACTTGAAACAGATTATTAAAAACGTAACATATAATAAAAATGACACGATACCTCAAAAAATACTTAAGATTTATAATAAATTTAGTGCTAAAAATATTAATAATCTTATAGTAGACAAAATGGGAGTTAAAGTTTGTCCATATTGCAATGAAAATTATATACTTAACAGAGGTAGTAAACGTACTTCTGTTCAGTTAGATCATTTTTACAATAAAAGTCAGAATCCGCTGTTTGCAATTTGTTTATATAATCTAATACCAGTATGTGCAGCATGTAACCATATAAAACATACAAATCAACTAAACATATCTCCGTTTGATGAAGACATTGATAGGGAAAGTTTAAAAATATCATATAATTTTATTAATTCAAGTTATTTGGAAGATAAAAATTCAGTAGAGGTTATATTTAAACCCGAAGGAAATAGTGGTAAGCAGATATATGATGACATTAAAAGATTAAATATTCATGAATCTTATAAGTTTCATAATGATTATTTACAGGAAATATTAAAGAAAAGAATTATTTATACAAATTCACAAATTATAGAGCTATATGATTCATTCCCCAGGTTATTTAAAAATAAGGAAGAATTAATTAGAATCGCATTTGGAAACTATATTGAATTAGATGATTTAAATAAAAGACCATTGTCTAAATTGACAAGAGATATTTTAAAGGAATTAGAAATAGATATTAAAATATAATTGTGACGTTAAAAAAGTTATATATTAAATCTCAGAATGAATTAATATATAAAATGCTGTTATATGGAGATTTTCGAAGATATATCAAATATGATAGCTTTATCGTGGTAGATATTTATTGTATGCACAATAAAACTATGCATGCTTGTTGACAAATAAAACATTCCCGGCTATAATATATTTACACGAAATATTTGCCGAAAGGGTGTGATATAATGGCATATATAAAAAGAGCACTTGAAAATGTTGTAAAGAAATTAAATACACAGTACAGTGCAATATTAATTACAGGTCCAAGGCAAGTAGGCAAAACGACTATGCTGAAAAAGCTAATGGATGAAGAGAATAATAACAGAGAATATGTTACACTGGATGACATGAATGAACGGAATCTTGCCAAAAATGATCCGGCAATGTTTTTGCAGCTTCACAAGCCTCCTGTTTTTATAGACGAAGTACAGTATGCCCCCGAATTATTCCCATATATAAAAATTGAGATAGATAAGAATCATAATCCCGGTGATTTTTGGCTTACCGGCTCACAAATTTTTAAGCTTATGAAAGGCGTACAGGAATCGTTGGCAGGTAGGGTAGCAGTGCTGTCGATGTCAGCTTTATCACAGAGAGAAATATTTGGAGGCAGAGCAATTCCATTTAATGTGGATTTTGATGTGCTTGCAAGTGAATCAAAAGAAATAGCACCTGCTGACACATCGGAGATATTTCATCGTATATGGAATGGTGGTATGCCTGCTTTAATCAGCAGTCGATATGAAGATAGAAGCATATTTTATTCCGGTTATATATCAACATATATAGAACGTGATGTACGTGATTTATCAGGTACAATAGATTCTCTGAAATTTTATAATTTTATTACAGCGGTTGCTGCAAGAGCAGGACAGCTAATAAATTATAAAAGTATAGCAGATGATGCAGATATAGATCAGGTCACAGCAAAAAACTGGCTGAATATTATGGAGACATTGGGCTTGATATTTTATCTGCATCCATATTCAAATAACATTCTGAAACGTACAATAAAAACTCCAAAACTGTATTTTTACGATACAGGTCTTGTGTGCTATCTGACAAGATGGTCCAGTCCTGAAACTGTCATGAATGGAGCTATGAATGGAGCATTGCTTAAAAACTACGTTGTCAGTGAAATAATGAAAAGCTATCAGTGCAGTGCTGCTGAACCGTATATATATTATTATCGTGACAGAGATGCCAAGGAGATAGATGTTATTATTGAAAAGGACGGGAAGCTTCACCCATTAGAGATAAAGAAAACAGCAACACCTAAGAGAGGACTGACGAATGTTTTTGAGGTGATAGATAAATCTCCTTTGGAAAGAGGAACAGGGGCAATTATGTGTATGTATGATAAACTGAGTGCTTTTGATAAAGATAATTTAATTGTGCCGATATGGTTAATCTAATATCAGATAAGTAAGAATATAAATTTTAAGTCAGACAGAACGATTTACTACACCTATTACTACAGCTATCCATTCAAAATAGTCAATGAAATAACAAAAAGTATTGATTCTAAGCCGTTTTGGAAGTGTCTCAAAACCTACAACAGACGTTTTTGAGACGGCATAAAACCCTGATGGAGTAGCTTTTAATCAAGTTGTCCGGGGTTCGAATCTCCGATGGCTCACCAAGTAAAAGAGACTGTTTTTTTACAGTCTCTTTTATTTTTATTATAAAAAATCCCTCTCGTGTTTTTAAATTGCGGGAGGGATTTTTACCATTGTATTTTTATTCTTTTATATGAATGTAACTTACTTAATTATTGTGTTATTGTTACAAGCCCTGGAAATGCCTTTGCTTGTGGAATAACGTTGCTAAAGTTATTCCATATCATTACTTGATACTTATATTCTCCAGCCTGAAGAGATGAAACATCAAATTCAACTGTATCACTGCCTGTTTGATTAAATACCTTGTTTGTTGTTATAAGATTTATGAGATTGTTATATGAATCATATATTGCTAAAACAGCGGATTTATTATTTTCATCAGCTTCAGATATATTTATTGATGCAGTCAATTTCTTGTTTTCGGCATTATATGTACAGTTTGATATTTCTATATTATAATCATTTTCAGAGTTTTCGGCAAGTTCATACACAGCTACTGTACCGCCTACTTCGCATGCTGCAAGAAGAAGTGCATTGCCTGTTGGACTGTCATCTGGCGTAATAAATTTTAATCCTTCTGGTGAATTATCAACACCAAGTTCTGTTGAAAAATCACGGCTGTTTATATAATTTACGTATTTAATATTTTCGCAGTTTGTAATATCATAAATCATAATTCCGCCAATACGCTCTAAGGTTACAAAAGCGTATGTTTTATCTCCTACAGTTCCGATAGTTACACTTTCAGCCTCTGGACCTTTTTTGTTTGAACGGTCATCAATTTCGATGCTGTCATTTGACGTATTAAAATAATCAGGAAGGTAAGCAGCTGTCTTTTCTTCAAAGTCAGCTCCGCTGTCGAATACAGGTACAACTCCGCTGTCTGTTACTTCAAAAACTGTAACGCTTCTTGAACCAAATAAATATGTTTTGCCTTCTTCAATACCGTCATAATCAGATGTATCAAGGAATGTTACTTTTTTGTCTGTTTCTATTCCGGAAACGGAGGTTAATTTACCTTCTGATTCGTTTATGTATGAACCCCATTCACGACTGTCACCTTCATTAGCAGTTACAATATATGTTTTGCCATTTGATTGATATGTGCTTATACCATCTGCCATGCGAAGCCCAAATACATTTTTATAATTATCAGGTGAGTATTTTTTGTTTGCATCTTCATCTGCTTTGCTAAGGTCTATTTTTACTGTGCTGTAATCGACAGTGCCAAGTGAATAAACACCGGTAAATGCTTTTGTTTCTAAATCAAGAACTGCAACTGAGTTTGCTTCTTGTAATGTCACATAAGCTTTTTCGTTGTTTGCTGCAATGTATTCTGGTTCAAGGTCTGCTGAAGGTGTGGCACCTTTCTTTAATACTACTCCGCTTGCTGCAAGAGTGTCATGGTTGAAGCTTGCAAAACCGGCATTAGTTGCTGTCCATGATGCTGTATCTATAATTGTAACAGAGCCTTCAGGATCTACTGCTGGTGCTTCATATCCTTCGCGAGGTTCTCCTTCATTTGCTGTTAAAATTTTTGTACCATCAGGTGTGAATGTGATCATATCAGGCTGAACACCTGTTTCGATAGTTCTCACAAATGTCAAAGTACCGTCATTATTACAGTTGAAAATTACAGCTCTACCGTTATCGTTATAACCTGCTGCCTGAACAGCTGCTGCTAACATTGTGTTATCAGGAGAAACAGCAACGGACGTCATATCGCCATAAATAAAACCATCCTCTTCTACAAGTGATTTTATATCAATATCATTTCCGTCAAGTAATTCAACTTTTCCCGTATTGCTAACTTTGTCAAGTGGAATCGCAGTAAGATTGCCTGTCTGACCGTTGATAGCGTATGCCCAACCTGTTTTGGTATTGTAGTCAACAATCTCCATAACACCGCCATCCGCATTTGTCATGTTTGAATCGTATCGAGAAAGTTGAACAGCATTAAGCGATGACTTTTCGTTTTCAAAACCTTTACTTTGTGTGCCGCCGTCCGTATTTTTGGTGACTATAAAAGAATCTATAAGATCAGATGTGGTTTCGCCATCTTCGCCGTATGCAAGGTTATATGCTTTAGCTGTAATTGTATTATCAGTAACATCAAAAATTACGTAGCTTGGGCTGTACTCCTGATTATATTCCTGATTTCCTATTGGAAGATAGTCCGAAGGATTTTCAGCATTTTGTCCTTTTAGATATGCAGCTGATCCCATTTCTCCGTTTGCAAGTTTTGGATAATCCGCATTGTTTTGTTTGTCAACAGAAGCAAATGGTGTATAGTATTGCATATCGCTTGCACAGTTGCCTGTTAAGTAAATAGTGCCATCAGGGTCATTTATTGTGTCAAGACGTTTACTCATTCTTTCACCTTTGCCGTTTAAAACATAGCTTCTTGAATAAACGTGATCGTGACCACCTAATACGAAGTCTACATCAAAGTCCTCCATAAGCTGTTCAAACCCGGCATCAACATAATTTTCTATATCAGAATCAGCAGCGTGTTTCGCAACTGTCTGTGTTGATTTGTGATGAGTTACAACAATCCAGTTATACTGGCCGTTATAATCTTCAGTTGCAGCAGTTAAAGTTTTACGGAAATTATTAACGATTCCTGTCGCTTCGTTTTCTGCTTTTGCACTATCCAAAGTTGTATTTTCGCCTTCTAGTGCATCATTACCGCCGGGGTAAGCTCCTGTATTAAGAGTTACAAAAAGTACATTGTTATATAGATAATAGTAATTACCTTCTGTTTCCATTTCGCGACGTTCAACATAGTCATATATGCCATCGCTGTTAGGAGTTACGCCTTTTTCATTTTTTTGATTTGCAACTTCATCTTCGGTAGCTTTTGTATAATTTCCATGACTTAGACTTGTGCCGTTATTTTGACCTCTAAATGTGGTTTTTATTTCTGTAAGTATTCTTTTGTCATCGGTTTCTTCTTCACTTATTTCCATTTCGTTTGGAAGATTAAAGTGATCACGGAACATATAGTGGCGGTCGTGGTTTCCTACAGCTGGTGCGTATGCAATAGATGACATTTCTTCAGGTGCGAAAAATGCATCATATTCTGTTTTTTTGCCCCAACTTTGGTCTTCAACTTGGTCGCCGGCTGATACAACAAGAGTTGCACCTGCATTAGAAATTGTTTCCATCATAACCTGCCATCCAGTTTGGTTTTTACCATCTGACGGATTCCAGCCTCCGTTATTGGTTTCACCACTTTCCTTTATTTGTGGATCGCTTGTAAAAGCAAAACGAAATGTATCTTCAGCCGGAGTCTTATATGTATACTCTTTAGACCAAGTCATACCATTATCATTTGATAATTGATATGTATATGTTGTATTTGGTGCAAGATTTTCTACCTCTGTTTTGCATATAACATAAGCAGCATAATCATTTGTTTTGCTTGTAGTAGCAGTTGTATTACTTACAGTAGCTTCTTGTTCTGTAAGTTCGATGCCATTAAGTTTAATTTTTGGAACAACGTTATCAGTTGTACCCTCTGCATACCATGTAACGTTTACAGCAGATGTGTCAGTACCAGGTTGAAGTGTAAGACTGCTTATATTATCCTCGCTGGCAGCAAAGACAGACGAAATTGAGGGTATGCTGCCCGAAATAAGGGCGGCTGCCGCAATAACAGAAAATATTTTTTGTCTAAATTCTTTCATAAAGTCTATTCTCCTCCTAAAAGTGTGTGTTTTACCAATTGATTATTGGCTTAAAAATTATATCATTAAATTTTTTTTGAAACTATCCGATAACAGTAAAGTATAGGTAAATTAAATGTAAAATGAAAAAATATTTGATTTATTAAAATCCGCATAAAATGGTATAAATGTAAATAATAAAATAAAAGAATCTAAAATTTATGTTAATTTGATTATATTACGAAAACTTAACATACAATTTATTTACAAATAATATAATGTGTGATAAAATTAAACCAATAGGATAGAATATGACAAGGAGCGTAAAATATGGATTTTTTAACACTTGCAAAAGAAAGATTTTCTTTGAGAAAATTTAGTGATAGAGAGGTTGAACAGGAGAAGATAGACATAATTTTAGCTGCTGCACAGACTGCACCGACAGCTGTAAATTTTCAGCCACAGAAGATACTTGTACTTACTAACAAAGAGCAGCTTGAAAAGGTAAATAAATGTACTAAATTCGGATTTAATGCACCGCTTAATTTCTTGGTGTGTTATGATAAAGAAATATCTTGGAAACGTGGCAATGATGGTCATGAAGAGGGAGAAATAGATGCGGCGATAGTAGCAACTCATATGATGCTTGCGGCAGCAGATATTGGTCTTGGAACAACATGGGTAGGTTCATTTAACCCGGTTGATGTAAGGGAACAATTTAATCTTCCGGAAAATTATGTGCCGGTGGCATTTTTGCCGACGGGATATGCAGCAGAAGATGCGAAACCATCTGATGCACATATAACAAGAAAATCTCTTTCACAAATGGTTTTCTATAATAAATTTTAGGAGGTATATTATGAATATTTGTGTATTTGGAGCTTCAAGCAGCTCAATAGATAAATCATATATAGAACAGGTTGAAGTACTTGGACGAAAAATAGCAGAACGTGGACATAGTTTAATTTACGGTGCGGGTGCATCGGGACTTATGGGAGCGGTTGCAAGAGGTGTGCATGAAAAGGGTGGAAAAGTAGTCGGAGTTGTTCCTGATTTTTTTGAAGATGAAGATATGGGTGTAGACGGTAGAATTTTTGATAAATGTACAGAACTTATTAAAACCGATACTATGCGTGAAAGAAAACGTATTATGGAGGATAGGGCTGATGCGTTTGTTATTGTTCCCGGAGGAATAGGAACTTTTGAAGAGTTTTTTGAAATATTTACGTTAAAACAGCTTGAAAGACACAATAAAGCTATTGCAATACTAAATGTAAATGGGTATTATGATTCAATGCTTAGAATGCTTGATGATGCAGTTGAGAAAAAATTTCTTCGCGGTGCATGCAAAATACTTTATAAAGTATTTGATAACGACGATGAAATGCTTGACTATATTGAGAACTATAAGCCTGTAAAAATTAACGTATTTGAAATGAGAAATATAGAAAATATTTAATTTTAAATAATGAATGATATTTTTTTCACAAATTGTAAAAAAAATTCAATAATATTATAGACATTTTTCAGTTTTATGGTATAATTATTATACAAGTGTACAGACGTAGAGATCTGTTACAGCTATAAAAATATAACTTAGGAGGAGATTCCGATGGCAAAAAAGTATGTTTACCTTTTTTCAGAAGGTAACGCAACCATGAGAGAACTTTTGGGTGGTAAGGGAGCAAACCTTGCTGAGATGACATCTCTTGGTTTACCTGTTCCTCAGGGCTTCACAATTTCAACAGAGGCTTGTACAAAGTACTATGAGGATGGTAGAAATATTAACGATGAAATCAAAGCTGAAATCATCGAATACATCGCAAAGATGGAAGAAATTACAGGCAAGAAGTTTGGTGATTTAGAAAATCCGCTTCTTGTATCAGTTCGTTCAGGTGCAAGAGCATCTATGCCTGGTATGATGGACACAATCCTTAACCTTGGTCTTAATGAAGAAGTTGTAGAGGTTATGGCTAACAAGTCAAACAACCCAAGATGGGCATGGGATTGTTATAGAAGATTTATTCAGATGTATTCTGATGTAGTTATGGAAGTTGGTAAGAAGTATTTTGAGGTTCTTATCGACAGAATGAAAGAAGAAAAGGGAATTACACAGGACGTTGACCTTACAGCAGAAGATTTAAAGGCACTTGCTGAACAGTTTAAGGCTGAGTATAAAGATAAGGTTGGTAAAGATTTCCCAACAGATCCAAAGGAACAGCTATTTGGTGCTATTGAAGCAGTATTCCGTTCATGGGATAACCCAAGAGCAAACGTATATCGTCGTGACAACGATATTCCTTATTCATGGGGTACAGCTGTAAACGTACAGATGATGGCATTCGGTAACATGGGCGATACATCAGGTACAGGTGTTGCATTTACTCGTGACCCGGCAACAGGTGAAAAACACCTTATGGGTGAGTTCTTGATGAACGCACAGGGTGAGGACGTTGTTGCAGGCGTTCGTACACCACAGCATATTGATCAGCTAAAGGAAGTTATGCCTGAAGTTTATGATCAGTTCGTAGGAATATGCCATACTCTTGAAAATCACTACAGAGATATGCAGGATATGGAATTCACTATTGAAGATAAGAAGCTTTATATGCTTCAGACAAGAAACGGTAAGAGAACAGCACAAGCTGCTTTGAAGATTGCATGTGACCTAGTTGATGAAGGTATGATTTCTGAAAAAGAAGCTGTTCTTATGATAGATCCGAGAAACCTTGATACACTTCTTCATCCGCAGTTTGACCCTAAGGCTCTTAAGGAAGCAACTCCTGCTGCAAGAGCTTTGGCAGCTTCTCCGGGTGCTGCATGCGGTAAGGTTGTATTTACAGCTGAAGACGCTAAGGAATGGAATGCAAGAGGAGAAAAGGTTGTTCTTGTAAGACTTGAAACTTCACCTGAAGATATTGAAGGTATGAAGGCTTCACAGGGTATTCTTACAGTAAGAGGCGGTATGACATCTCATGCTGCCGTTGTTGCTCGTGGTATGGGTACATGTTGTGTATCAGGTTGTAGCGAAATAGCTATGGACGAAGAAAACAAGAAATTCACTCTTGCAGGTAAGGAATACCATGAAGGTGATTATATTTCAATCGATGGTTCAACAGGTAATATCTATGATGGAATTATACCGACAGTTGACGCTTCAATCAGCGGTGACTTCGGCAGAATCATGGGTTGGGCAGATAAGTACAGAGTTCTAAAGGTTAGAACAAATGCAGATACTCCTGAAGATGCTAAAAAGGCAAGAGAGCTTGGTGCTGAAGGTATCGGTCTTTGCCGTACAGAGCATATGTTCTTCGGTGGTAACAGAATTGATGCATTCAGAGAAATGATTTGTTCAGATACTGTTGAGGAAAGAGAAGCTGCTTTAGCTAAGATTCTTCCTATGCAGCAAAGTGACTTTGAAGAACTTTATGAAGCTCTTGAAGGTAACCCTGTAACAATCAGATTCTTGGATCCACCTCTACATGAGTTCGTTCCGACAGAAGAAGAAGATATTAAGGCTCTTGCTGAAACTCAGGGTAAGACTGTTGAACAGATTAAGAACATTATAGCATCTCTTCACGAATTTAACCCAATGATGGGTCACAGAGGTTGCCGTCTTGCTGTAACATATCCTGAAATAGCTAAGATGCAGACAAGTGCTGTAATCCGTGCAGCTATCAATGTACAGAAGAAGCATCCTGATTGGCACATTGAACCGGAAATCATGATTCCGCTTGTTGGAGATGTTAAGGAATTAAAGTATGTTAAGAATATCGTTGTTGAAACAGCTGATGCTGAAATTGCAGCAGCAGGTGTAGAACTTAAGTATGAAGTAGGTACAATGATTGAAATTCCAAGAGCAGCTCTTCTTGCAGATGAAATTGCAACAGAAGCTGAATTCTTCTGCTTCGGTACAAACGACCTTACACAGCTAACATACGGTTTCTCACGTGATGACGCAGGTAAGTTCCTTGACGCTTACTATGATGCTAAAATATTTGAAAATGATCCATTTGCAAAACTTGACCAAAACGGTGTAGGTAAGCTTATGGAAATGGCTATCAAACTTGGTAAGCCGGTTAGACCTGAACTTCATGTTGGTATCTGTGGTGAACACGGCGGTGATCCTACATCTGTTGAGTTCTGCCATAAGATTGGTCTTGATTATGTATCTTGCTCACCTTTCCGTGTGCCAATCGCAAGACTTGCAGCAGCTCAGGCTAATATTAAGGAGAATAAGTAATTTTATATCCATAAAGTTTATTTTGTTTCTTTGGAACACGAAAAACAGACAGCTATTAAGCTGTCTGTTTTTTGATTTTAAAAGATTTTTTTATCATTTAATTTGGAAAATTTAGTGAGTGCATAAAACCGCTAAGACTTACTGTCATAATGTCACCACCGACAGGTTTACCGTCTATACAAATTACGTTAGCACGAACTTCTTCTCCTACATCTTTTGGATAATTTAAAACAATATATGTATATCGTACACCGCTCATTCCTCTGTATGGGTATAAATCAAGATTTGCTTCTTTTTGTAGTTTGTTATAATTTTCGTATACAAGGTCAAAAGGATTAGGAATAATAATATTGGCACTTTCAACGGGCTTCGTTTTTACTTCCCAACCGTAACTTTGTAAAAATTCTGTATTTTTTGTATTATCTTCTCCGCTGGCGAAAAGCACAAAAGCGGTGGTTGTGATTATAATAATAAGAATTGCTGTAAAATACATCATAACTTTTCTCCTCATTATCTCACCTCTTTAAAATATATTAATAAAATAAGGTAAATATTACTATGTGTAAAACACCTTAAAACGTTTAAACTAAAGATAAACTATAAACTTATAAGGAGAGAATGTTTATGAACAAGACTGCACTTGCAATAACAATAATTGGTGCTATAAATTGGTTACTTGTCGGACTGTTTAAGTTTGACCTTGTTGCGGCACTTTTTGGTGGACAAACAGGTGTTTTCAGCAGAATAATTTATGTAATTGTCGGTCTTGCCGGTTTGTGGTGTATAACGCTTTTATTCCACAATGATGCGGCAGAACACAGTCACAGTAAAGTGTAAGAAAATTATTGCAAATAAAAGTTTTAAATGTTAAATTTCAGCACTAAAAAATAAAGGTATAGAAAAATGACTGTCACTATATAATGACAGTCATTTTTTTTTATAATAAAAGCTGCCGTTTTTTTAAACTGACAGCTTTTAGGGGAGGGTATTATATACTATCTGGATAACGTATATCTATATAATGTTTTATAATTTCAATACATCTTTTTGTATCAAGTCCGGCAGTGTTAATGCAAAGATTATAATGATTGGGATCTGACCACACCAGCCCGGTATTATGGAAATAATAGTCACCTCTCGTTTTATCCATAGAATGAATAAGACTCTTTGCATCATCAGGATTAAGCTCGTAAAGGCGTATTACTCGCCTCATACGCTCTCTTAGAGGTGCATACAGATATACTCTTGTGACATAATCCATATCTCTTAGGACATAGTCCGCACAGCGTCCTACTATTACGCATGATTCATTTTCCGCAATTTCCTTTATTTTTGCTGACTGGAGCTTAAAAAGTTCATCAGATTTTTCAAAGGTGGATTGATGTATGCTTTCATCATCTCCTGCGTACAGATTATCACCGTTCCCTTGAGTCATTTCAAATATTTCTCTGCCGTAATAATTAATGCCGAGAGATTTTGCAAGTGCTTTTCCAATCTCCTTGCCTCCGCTTCCGTAACTTCTGGCTATTGTGATTATTTTTTTCATGCAAATCCCTCCTTCGAAATTTATATCGTTTTAATTATATATACCACCTTTATTAAAGGTTTAAACATTTTTTTAAAATAAAATTATTTATTGTTTTTTAAGGCACATTTAAGAAAAGTATGATATAATTAATTTAACATATAAAGAAGGTGAAATTATGCGTATACTTGTGGTTGAAGATGAATTGCATCTTTCAGAGGCTTTGTCACATATATTAAAGAAAAATAATTACACTGTTGATGTGTCAAACGATGGAGAAAGTGGTCTTGATAATGCACTAACCGGTATTTATGATGTTATTGTGCTTGATATTATGCTGCCTAAAATGGACGGAATAACTATATTGAAGACTATAAGACAGGAGGGAATAGAAACTCCTGTTATATTGCTTACTGCCCGTGGTGAAATTTCAGATAAAGTTAAAGGTTTAGACAGCGGTGCAGATGATTATCTATCAAAACCATTTAATACAGATGAACTTCTGGCTCGCATTCGTGCGTTAAGCAGGAGAAGGGGCGAAATTGTTACTGGTAATAATACGATAGAGTTTGGGGATATTACTCTTAATACGTCTAATTTGCTGTTATCAGGTGTTCATGGCGAAATAACACTTACACTAAAGGAGAGCGAACTTTTAGAATATTTGATGATTCATAAGCGAATTGTATGCTCGAAGGAGCAGATAATAGAAAAACTTTGGGGCTTTGAGTCTGAAGCTGAGGCAAATCACGTAGAAGTGTATATATCTTTTTTGAGGAAAAAGTTAAAATTTATACATTCTAAAGTGCAGATTAATACAGTACGTGGTGTGGGATATACACTTTCGGAGGAATAATATGTTTAAAAAATTAAGGAACAGGCTTCTTATTGTAAATACAATGATAATTGCGGCACTTGTTTTGGGCAGTTTTTCGGTTATATTTATTATAACTGCTCAAAATACTGAAAGGGGAATAGATCGTAAAATAGAGATGGCACTTAACGGGATAATAGGAGAACATACCCGTGATCAGATGCCTGTTGATATGAAAAAAAATAAAGGTGACAGACCTGAAGAAATACCGCCTGATGATATAGGGAAAAAATATTCAGAAAAACAACCGTTTTCGCTCACTTTTTCCTTGATTGCAGACAATGAAGGCAATATTACTGAAAAAAATATTCCATTTGAGATAGATGATTTTTATTCTGAAAAAATAAATGAAATTATAAATGACGATGATGGAACGGGTCGGATAAAAACAGATACAAGCTACTGGAAGTATAAAGCAGTACCTATTGAAAGTGGGGTTGCGGTTGTCTTTGCTGAAATTCATGTTGAACACAATATGCTTAGAAATTTATTTTTTGCACTGTTATTTGTAGCACTTATTGCATTAAGTATTGCATTTTTAATCAGTTTGTTTTCGGCGAATCGTTCTATACGTCCTGTGGAGGAATCATATAACAAGCAAAAACAATTTGTGGCAGATGCTTCCCATGAGCTTAAAACACCTCTCACGACTATAAATACAAATATAGATGTTCTTTTATCTCATACTGACAGTACGATAGGTGAGGAAAGAAAGTGGCTTGATTATATAAAATCAGAGGCACAACGTATGACAAAGCTTACAAATGATTTGTTATATCTTGCAAGGCTTGATTACGACGAAAATAAAGTTATGCTTGATAAAGTGTCATTTTCTGATGCGGCAGAAAATGTTCTTCTTTTAATGGAGGCTGTAGCTTTTGAAAATGATGTTTTACTTGATTATGATATTGAAAGTAATATATATATAAATAGTTCCAATGAACAGGCAAAACAGCTTGTTATGATACTTTTAGATAATGCAGTAAAATATACTCCGAAGAATGGAAATATAAAAATAAAGTTAAAAACTGAAAATTCAAATGCGGTATTTTCTGTGTGGAACAGTGGTGAAGGTATAAGTGATGTAAAACATATATTTGAACGCTTTTATCGTGAGGACAAGTCAAGGTCGAGAGAGAGCGGAGGATATGGATTGGGTTTGGCAATAGCAAAGGCTATTGTTACTCAAAGCAAAGGCGAAATTACTGTTAGTTCAGTTAAAAATAAATTTACTGAATTTGTTGTAAAAATACCTGTGGCAAAATAAAAGGAGTAAGGATGTTAGTTGCACCTATAAATGTACAAAAGTGCACTTAATGTCCTTACTCTTTTATGTTTTATTTTTCGACTGTTACAAGTTTTACATCCTTTGATGCAAGTTCTTTTTCCCACTCGTCAGTAAGCTTGGCGTCGGTTATAAATACGTCTATATCATCAAGGCTTGCAATTCTCGGAACTCCTATTTTACCAATCTTATTTTTGTCGCAAAGAAAAATTGATGACTCGCTGCATGAAAGCATGGCTTTCTTTATTTCGGCTTCTCCTTCGCTTGAATCTACAAGACCTCTTCCCAGTGTTACTCCTCTGCACGAAAAAAAGCACTTATTTGCGTAGTAATTTTCTTTTATAGTATGTTCTGCTACACGACCTACATACGACATATTTTTAGGCGTTAATACGCCTCCTACACATACTACATGAATATGGTCACAGCTTGAAAGCTCGTTTACAACTTTTTCTGCGTTTGTTATTACAGTTATACCTCGTTTGGCTTTTAAATAACGTGCAAGATGCCATGCTGATGTACTTGCATCAAGAAAGATTGTTTCGCCGTCCTTTATAATATCAGCGGCATATTTGCCTATACGTTGTTTTCCTTCGTAATTTACTGTGTCGCGTTCAGTTATAGCAAGTTCTATTTCGCTGTTATCTAAAAGTGTTGCACCTCCGTATGTACGTACAAGAACTCCTTGTCTTTCGAGTTTTTCAAGGTCTCCTCGTATTGTTTCTGTTGTTACATCAAAAAGTTTCGCAAGCTCTACAACAAGTACACTTTTATTTTCGTTTATCAGTTGTTCGATTTTGTTTCGTCTTTCAACAGCAAGCATAAAAATACCTCATTTCATTTGATGTAAATATTTTACCATAAATAATAATATTTTTCAATAAAACTGCATACAAATAAAAAGTAAAAAACTTTTTTGAAAAAAATTAAAAAATTTTTAAAAAAAGTGTTGACAAAGTGAACCAACTCTGCTATAATATCTCTTGTCGCTGATTGAAATGACAACATGGGAGTTTAGCTCAGCTGGGAGAGCGTCTGCCTTACAAGCAGGATGTCACAGGTTCGAGCCCTGTAATTCCCACCACATACACCTTACAATGTAAGGTGATTATGGCCCGGTAGTTCAGTTGGTTAGAACGCCAGCCTGTCACGCTGGAGGTCGTGAGTTCGAGCCTCATCCGGGTCGCCATTATGCTTCTGTAGCTCAGTCGGTAGAGCATGGGACTGAAAATCCCAGTGTCGGCGGTTCGATTCCACCCGGAAGCACCACTTCACAATTCCTTACGGAATTGTGATAAATGCGGGAGTGGCTCAGTGGTAGAGCGTCACCTTGCCAAGGTGAACGTCGCGAGTTCGAATCTCGTCTTCCGCTCCATTTACACTATAACAAAAGACGCAAGAGTGTGCGTCTTTTGTTATTTGTATCAGCTCAATAATTAACCACGGCGCCATAGCCAAGTGGTAAGGCAGAGGTCTGCAAAACCTTTATTCCCCAGTTCAAATCTGGGTGGCGCCTCCAGTTAGTAAGATGCTGCGGCTTAAGAATGTACTTAGGTCGCAGCATTTTTTTCTACAAATTTATATGTAATTTAACGGTGTGTGATTTAATATGAAAGCATTTAAGAGATTTGTTGCCGTTATTTTGATACTTGCGATAGCCGTATGTTTTATAAATGCAGAAACCGATCTGTTTCTTAATTTCGGCAGTTATTTTCCTATTATAGAAGAAAAATATCCAAAGGTTTCACAAACGGTTTCCGCTGTTTCTGAAAGAATTTCAAGGTTTACCGATTATATACCGTCGCCAAGTGAGATAATGGCTTATATTAAAAATGAAGAACCACCTATTGATCCGGCTGATGTGGCTGTTAATGCCTATATACAGGATAGTCCAATGTTATCTTTTTATCCAAAAGAAAATATTGGTATTAAAGTAGAAGGTGACAAGGTAAATGTGTTTGGTATAGCTTCATCTTCGGATAAAGAACATCTTATAGTAGAGTTTACTGATAAAAACGGCGAGAGTATTAGTCAGGAATCTATTGCGGTGGGTAGTGACGATGAGTTTAGTAAGAATATAGATATTCCTGAAATCAGTGACGGGACTTTAGATTTGTCTGTGTACGGAGGAAATAAACCTTACGGACAGTTTGAAAGTTGGGTATATAATTATATTAAGCTTTCAAGAACCGATAGTGGTTGGGAGATTGCAAAGTCACCTGTATTTGACCACAATAAAACAATGTATGAAAAAGATAAATCGGTAAGTGAGGCACTTAAACATACAGCTTCTATACAATCAAACAGTGATAGTATAATTTCTATTGCACAGCAGCTTACTCAGGGCATAAGTGATGATTACAGTAAGGTGCTTGCACTTCATGACTGGATATGTTCATATATGTATTATGATGTAGATAGTTTAAGTGAACAGGAAGCCCCGCCCTACTATGCTACTGATATAGTAAAGACAAGAAAAGCTGTTTGTCTTGGCTTTGCTACTCTTATGGCAGCCCTTTGCAGAAGTATTGATATTCCTTGTAATGTGGTATCGGGGTATGCACTTGGTGTCGGTGATGATACAGAATGGACTGAAGAAACTGTTGCAACAGCAGAACAAAATCATGCCTGGAATGAGGTATATGTTGACGGCAGATGGGTTATTATAGACACGACTTGGGATTGTGCAAATAAAATTGAAAATGGTGAAATGATAAAAGGAGAAGTATCACATTTGTATTTTGATGCGAATTTACAGTTTTTCTCCGCTAATCATAAAATAATTGAGTACCAGAGAAGAAGATAATAAGCGGGACGTTTTTTGCCCGCTTATTTTAGAATAAGGGAGAGATTAAAATGGATATAAGTGTTAAAAGGGACGGACTTGTTTTAAGAGGCATACTTGAAAAGCCTGAAAATGTGGACAAGTGTCCGGCTGTTATTATTTTTCACGGATTTATGAGTAATAAAGGCCGTAATGAGAATGATATGTTTACAAAGTTGGCAAGAGCTTGCGTAGCAAAAGGAATGGCTGCTGTAAGGTTTGATTTTGACGGTCATGGTGACAGTGACGGTGAGTTTTGTGATATGAATGTGTACAGTGAAATTCTTGATGCGTCAAAAATTATTGAATATGTAAGAAAATTAGATTTTGTTACAGATATATATATTATAGGTCATTCTCAAGGTGCTCTTGTCGGCGGTATGATGGCAGGTTATTACAGGGAATGTATCAGTAAACTTGTTATGCTTGCTCCTGCCGCAACTATGAAGGATGATGCTCAAGTTGGTTCGTGTTTCGGTACACGTTATGATAAATATAATGTACCGGACTTATTTCCTGTGAAAAATACAGAGGGTGAACATTTTAATGTAGGAAGTATGTATTTTAGAATTGCAAGGACTATGCCTATTTATGAAACAACATCAATGTTTGAGGGTAAGACTCTTATTATACACGGAAGTGAAGACGATGTTGTAAGAGTGGAAGGCTCTAAAAGATATACAGAGTGTATGGATAATGTTGAACTTGTAATTGTTGAGGGTGAAGGACATGGGCTTGATGACCATTCCCTTGATGATGTTGTTAAAATGTCGGTTGATTTTTTAGCTTAATTGAGATTCTGTGGAGCTTGGTATGAAAATAGGAAATTTAGAAATTAAAAATAATGTGTTTCTTGCGCCTATGGCCGGTGTTACAGATTTACCGTTCCGAAAAATATGTAAAAAATACGGAATAGGAATGGTGTATTCTGAAATGGTGAGTGCAAAGGGGCTGTATTATAATGATAGAAAAACAGCGGAGCTTATGCGTATAGAAGATGAAGAACGTCCTTGTGCAATACAAATTTTTGGTTCTGACGCTGATATTATGGCGGAGGTTATACCGAAAGTTATGGAGGTAAAACCTGATATAATAGATATTAATATGGGTTGTCCTACTCCTAAAATTGTTAATAACGGCGATGGAAGTGCACTTATGAAAAATCCTAAATTAATAGGTGAAATTGTGAAGAAAGTGTCTGATGCTTCTCCGGTTCCGGTGACTGTAAAAATAAGAAAAGGCTGGGATGATAAAAGTGTAAATGCTGCTGAGGTGGCTCGGATAATTGAAGAAAACGGTGGAAGTGCTGTTGCTGTGCATGGAAGAACAAGAGATGAATTTTACAGCGGACATGCGGATTGGGATATAATTAAAAAGGTGAAAGAGGCTGTTTCTATACCGGTTATAGGTAACGGTGATATTAAATGCGGTGAAGATGCAAAGAGGATGTTTGAATACACAGGTTGTGACGCTGTTATGATAGGCAGAGGTGCAGAGGGAAATCCGTTTATATTCAGGCAGGTTAACGAGTATCTTGAAAGTGGGAAAATAACTTACGAACCTACTGCTAAAGAAAAACTAAAACAAGCACTTGAACATGTTGAGATGCTTGTGTTAGATAAAGGCGAAAGTCGAGGTATTAAGGAAGCAAGAAAGCATATTGCTTGGTATATTAAAGGCTTACCCGGTGCGTCAAGGCTTAAAGGAGTTATTTTTACAATAAATGATATGGATACGATGAGAAAGTGTTTGACGGAGTATATTAATTCCATATCTTGAAAAATTTGATAAATTACGACGTGCTTAGATAAAAAAATTGAACAAGTGCAATAAACTTATTTTTGTTATTAAAAAAACTTGAAAAAGAGATATTAATTTGATATAATTAGTAAAATAAATAAAAAATACTAATGAGAGGAGTTATAAGAATGGAAAACAAATTTTCTAAGGAAGGTCTTACATTTGACGATGTATTACTTGTACCGCAGGCATCTGATTTTACGCCTAATGAAGTTGACCTGACAACAAAACTTACTAAGGATATTACATTAAATATACCGTTAATGAGCTCAGCTATGGATACGGTAACAGAGTCATCAATGGCGATTGGAATTGCCCGTGAGGGTGGTATAGGAATTATCCATAAAAACATGACTATTGAACAACAGGCGGCAGAAGTGGATAAGGTTAAGAGAAGTGAAAATGGTGTAATAGCTAACCCATTTAGTTTATCTCAAAATCATACCTTAAAAGACGCTGATGAACTTATGGGTAAGTACAAAATATCCGGTGTCCCTATTTGCGATGAAAATAATGTTCTTATAGGAATTATTACAAATCGTGACTTGAGATTTGAAACAGACTTTACAAAGAAAATTAAGGATGCTATGACAAGCGAAAACCTTATAACTGCTCCGGAAGGAACAACTCTTGAGGAAGCTCAGAAAATTCTTTCAAAGCATAAAATTGAAAAGCTTCCGATCGTTGACGGTGAAAAACACTTAAAAGGTCTTATCACTATTAAAGATATTGAAAAGGCTATTCGTTATCCTAATTCTGCAAGGGATAAAAAGGGAAGATTATTAGTAGGTGCGGCTATTGGAGTTACAACAGATGCACTTGAAAGAGTACAGGCTGTTGTTGATGCTGGTGTTGACGTTATAGCCCTTGACAGTGCACACGGACATTCAAAAAATATTATAAATAAAGTTAAAGAAATAAAGGCTGCATTCCCTGATTTGCCGATTATTGCGGGTAATATAGCTACAGGAGAAGCTGCTGAGGCTCTTATTAAAGCCGGTGCTGATTGCTTAAAGGTAGGTATAGGTCCTGGTTCTATTTGTACAACTCGTGTTATTGCTGGTATTGGTGTACCTCAGATTACAGCTGTATATGATGTAAGCTGCGTTGCTAAAAAGTATGGTATTCCGATCATTGCAGACGGTGGTATTAAATATTCAGGTGATATTGTTAAAGCAATTGCAGCAGGCGGTGACGTAATTATGCTTGGAAGTTTGCTTGCTGGTTGTGATGAAAGCCCTGGTGAGTTTGAAATATTCCAAGGCAGACGTTTTAAAGTTTATAGAGGTATGGGCTCTATTGCTGCTATGGAAAAGGGCAGTAAGGATAGATATTTCCAAACAGGTTCAAAGAAACTTGTTCCTGAAGGTGTTGAAGGCCGTGTTCCTTATAAAGGCCCTGTTTCAGATACAATATTCCAGCTTTTGGGTGGTATACGTTCAGGTATGGGCTATTGTGGAACAAAAACAATACAAGACCTTAAGGAAAGAGGTAAATTTATCAGAATTACAGGTGCAGGACTTAAAGAAAGTCATCCTCATGATATTTATATCACAAAGGAAGCGCCTAATTACAGTTACAATACACAGGGTTAATAAAAGAATGAAAAGAACTGACGTTTTGGCGTCAGTTTTTTTCATATTAATATAACTATTTGTAATGAAAAAACGTATAAAAAGCTTTAATTATTATAAATATTTTATGAAAACAAAGTTTTATAAAAAAATACATTATAATAGGAAGAAACTCGATTAAAAAAGCGTTATTTTATGTTAATATTAAAAGAAAATTTTAAAGTTTTTACATGTTATAAACGGCGTAGCTATGCGGTTTGTAGCATTTTCTTCACAACTTTTTAAAACTTTGTAATATAATTGTAATATTATCGATTATTTTTAACATATTATGAACAATATATGGTATGTACAGTAATAAAATGTCAATATCTTGTATTTGTAAACTTTATTATGTAAAGCGTAAATGTAAATAAATGTAAAAGTTATGAACAAAGTTCTGTAATATTTCAGGCAAATTACAGTAATATTTCATCGATATTACTGTAATATAACAGAAAGAATACAAAATTTTTAAGAAATTTAACAATTTTAAAGCCCAAAGTCTTGACAGCTTGAATGAATAGTGTTAAAATACAATCAACGTCGAAGAAACAACCTGAAAAGACGTATTCAAATCAGACGGACAGAATCGTGAAAACTCATAGGAAAGGTCTTTAAACGAAAAGGAGAGATTTTATCTTGAATAGACTAATAAAGAAGATTATCTTATCTGTTATATCATTGTCAGCTGTAATTGGTACATCTGCTATGGCAGCAGATCTTAGTGGCTGGGCAGTGTCCGATTACCAACAGGCAAATGAAGCCGGTCTTGTATCATACTCGGTGGTTTCAAACAACCTGAAGGACAACATTACTCGTGAAGAGTTTTGTGAGCTTGCTGTTAATCTATATGAAAAGCTCACTGGTGAAGATATGATAGAACCGGAAGTATCACCGTTTACTGATACAAACAGTATGGCAGTTGCACAGGCATACTGCTATGGTATGGTTTCGGGTACAGGTGATGGAACATTTACACCTGACAGACTTGTAACACGTGAAGAAATGGCAAAAATGCTTGTAAGTGCTCTTACAGCTAGTGAAGTTGATTTTAACTTATCAGATGGTTATGAAGGGGCAGAAGCTGTTGAAGCATTTTCAGATGCTGATGAAGTAAGTTCATGGGCTAAGCCGGCAGTTATAACAATGCTTAATTATTCGCTTATGAATGGTGTTGATGAAAGCACATTCCAGCCTCTTGGTTCAACAACAAGAGAACAGGCGATTTCAAGTATAAATCGTTCATACAATACGTTCAGTGACAGTGATTATTCATTGGCACTTCCGGAAATAACTCTTCCGGAGAGTGGCGCAGAAATCGAAGAAGGTAACTTCACAGTATCATGGACACCAATTGATGGTGCAATTGCGTATCATGTAATTATTAAAGACAGTAATGCAAATTCAGTATTGCTTTCTGATGTGTATGATGCAACAAGTTACGAAGTTCAAGCAGGTTCAATAGCAACAGATAATGATTATTCGATAACAATAGGTGCTGTTGTAGGCGATGGTTCAGAAGTTTACAGCATGCCGGTAGACTTTAGATATAACGCAAAGGCTCCTGTTACAAACAGTGAGTATCTTGCATCAAATCCGCAGGCACAGAGCTTACTTGATGAGGCTGCTAAATATCTTGGTGTTCCGTATGTATGGGGCGGATCAACACCGGCAGGTTTTGACTGTAGCGGATTTACACAGTATGTATGCCGTGCAAACGGTATAACAATTCCGCGTGTGGCAGATGACCAGCTTCACGGACCTGGTACATACGTTACAAGAGATCAGCTTCAGCCGGGTGACCTTGTATTCTTCGGCAGCGGCGGATATGCTACTCACGTTGGTATGTATGTTGGTGACGGAATGATGATTCATGCACCTTCAACAGGTAAGGTTATTCAGTATACATCTATTGATTCATCTTACTATACTTCAAGATTCCTTGGTGGTAAAAGGGTAATTGGCTAATATAGGATTAAAAACAGATCGTAAATACGGTCTGTTTTTTTTATTGTAATAAATATAAAAGAATTTTGTACAATTTTTTTTGAAAAAGGTATGGAATTTTTACAGAAAATACGGTATAATTATAAGATAAAATGACTATCTGTGTGTGCATAGGTATAACATATAAATTAAAATACAGGAGGGTGACTTGAAATGGATGAAATTCTGAACATTCTTGATAAAGAAAAGGGTAATGTATCACGAGCGAAAATTGCACAGATGCTCGGTATGGAGGAAAAGGAAGTCGCCGATGAGATAGAAAAATTGGAAAAACAAAATGTAATTGTTGGATATAAAACCATAGTTAACTGGGATAAGACCGATAAGGATGTTGTTGTAGCTCTTATAGAACTTAGAATAACGCCTCAGAGAGGTGAGGGATTTGATAAGGTGGCAGAACGTATTTATAAGTATCCACAGGTGAAGTCCTTATACCTTATGTCGGGAGCTTATGACCTTGCAGTTACGATAGAGGGTAAGAGTATGAAAGAGGTTGCGTTATTTGTTGCACAGAAGCTTGCACCGATGGATTCGGTTCTATCAACTGCAACTCATTTCGTACTAAAAAAATATAAGGAGGAAGGAATTGTATTCGAGGATGATGAAAAGGATACAAGACAGGTAATAACACTATGATAGATTATGAAAAAATAGTTTCACCGGTTGTGTCGGCTCTTCCGCCGTCAGGGATAAGAAAGTTTTTTGATATAGTTGCTGAGATGGATGATGCAATTTCACTTGGCGTAGGTGAACCGGATTTCACAACTCCATGGGCAATACGTGAAGCAGGTATATATTCCCTTGAAAAAGGACAGACACATTATACTGCAAATGCAGGTTTAATGGAACTTAGAGAAGAAATATGCAATTATAATAAAAGAAGATTCGGACTTGAGTACGATCCTAAAAAAGAGGTTGTAGTAACTGTCGGGGGTAGTGAAGCGATTGACCTTATGGTTAGGGCTTTGATAAGTGAAGGAGATGAGGTACTTATTCCCGAACCGTCATTTGTATGTTATAAACCATGTACTATTATGGCTGGTGGAGTTCCTGTTCCCATTGAAACAAAGGAAGAGGATGATTTTAGACTTCTTCCCAAGCAGCTTAAAGAAAAGATAACAGATAAAACAAAACTTTTGATTTTACCGTATCCAAATAATCCAACGGGCGGTATAATGTCAAGGGCAGATCTTGAAGCTATTGCAGATGTACTTAAAGATACAAATATTATGGTTCTTTCCGATGAAATCTATGGTGAATTATGTTACGGAGATGAGGGACATACTTCTTTTGCTGCAATAGAAAATATGAAAGAAAGAACAGTTGTTGTAAATGGTTTTTCAAAATCATTTGCAATGACGGGATGGCGTCTTGGCTATGCTTTAGGCCCTGAAAGAATTATAAAGCTGATGACTAAAATTCATCAGTATGGTATTATGTCAGCACCGACCACTGCACAGTTTGCGGCAGTTGAAGGACTTAAAAACTGTGATAACGATGTAGAAGAAATGCGTCGTGAATACAATTACAGACGCCGTTATATAGTAGATGGTTTCAGAGCTATGGGACTTAGCTGTTTTGAACCGTTAGGAGCCTTCTATGTATTTCCATGTATAAAATCAACTGGAATGACCAGTGAAGAATTTTGTCAAAACCTTCTTATGGAGGAAAAGGTAGCAGTGGTACCGGGGAATGCTTTCGGTGAAAGCGGTGAAGGTTTTATACGCTGTTCGTATGCGTATTCAATAGAGAACATTCAGGAAGCACTAAAGAGAATAGAGAGATTTGTTAACAGACACAGAAAATAGGAGGAAGAAATGGATACAAAGTATATTTTCGTAACAGGCGGAGTTGTTTCAGGTTTAGGTAAAGGTATTACTGCCGCATCCCTTGGCAGACTTTTAAAGGCAAGGGGTTACAAAGTTACAATGCAAAAATTTGACCCGTATATTAATATGGACCCAGGTACAATGAGCCCATATCAACACGGTGAGGTGTTTGTTACTGATGACGGTGCCGAAACAGACCTTGACCTTGGTCACTATGAAAGATTTATAGATGAAAACCTAAGTGTAAACTCAAATGTTACAACAGGTAAAATCTACTGGTCTGTAATATCAAAGGAAAGAAGGGGTGACTATGAGGGAAGAACTGTACAGGTAATTCCTCATATCACAAACGAGATAAAATCAAGAGTTTACAGAGTAGCAAATTCACAGGATACTGATATTGTTATTACAGAAATAGGCGGTACAGTCGGTGATATAGAGTCAACTCCGTTTCTTGAATCTATAAGACAGGTTGTAACAGAAGTTGGTAAAGAAAATTGTATGTATATTCATCTTACACTTGTACCGTATTTGTCAACTTCCGGCGAACAAAAAACAAAACCTACACAGCATAGTGTTAAAGAACTTTTAAGTCTTGGTATTCAGCCGGACGTACTTGTGTTAAGAACAGAAAAGCCTCTTGAAGATGGATTGGCGGATAAAATTGCACTTTTCTGTAATGTATCACCTGATTGCGTAATAGAAAACCTTGACCTTGATACTCTTTATGAAGTACCTCTTGCACTTGAAGAGGAAGGCTTGGCAAAGGTTGTATGCAAGCGTTTAGGTCTTGAGGACAAAAAGCCGGATCTTGAAGATTGGACAAAAATGGTTGACGTAGTAAAAGACCTTATGAGCGGCGGAAAAGATGAAGTTACTATTTCACTTGTAGGTAAGTATGTTTCACTTCATGACGCATATATCAGTATTGTAGAGTCATTAAAGCATGGCGGAATACAAAATTATTCAAATGTTAATATCAATTGGGTTGACAGTGAAACTGTAACGGCTAAAAATGTTGATAAAATATTGAAAAACTCCGACGGTATACTTGTACCAGGCGGATTTGGTGAAAGAGGCGTTGAGGGTAAAATAATCGCTGCACAATATGCAAGAGAAAATAAAATACCTTATTTTGGTATTTGTCTTGGTATGCAGATAGCTGTTATTGAGTACGCAAGAAATGTACTTGGTTATAAAGACGCTCATTCTTCAGAACTTAATCCAAATACAACTCACCCGGTTATTGACCTTATGCCCGAACAGCGTGACGTTGAGGATTTAGGAGGGACAATGCGTCTTGGATTGTATCCTTGTAAGCTTACACCGGGTACTCTTGCTCAGAAAATTTATAACAGTGATTTGATTTATGAAAGACATCGTCACAGATACGAATTTAATAATTATTACAGAAATGAAATCATAGAAAAGGGTATGGTACTTTCAGGACAATCTCCGGATGATAAACTTGTTGAAATCGTAGAAGTTCCGGAACATCCGTGGTATGTTGGTGTTCAGTTCCATCCGGAATTTAAGTCAAGACCAAACCATGCACATCCGCTTTTTGCATCATTTATTAAGGCGGCACTTGATAAAAAGAAAAATAATTAAGTAAGGGCGATTAACATTGAAGGGATATTGGAAATATATTAAACCGTATCTACCGTATTTTATTTTGGGTCCGCTACTGATGCTAAGCGAGGTTGCCGGAGAAATTGTTCTGCCTAAAATTATGGCATCTATGATAGATGTGGGTATTGCAAATAACGATATTTCATATGTTATTATGCGTGCATTATTGATGTTTGGCTGTATATGTATAATGATAATCGGTGGTATAGGCGGTCATTATATGTCTATTAAAGCGTCGGTTCTTTTTAGTGCCGACGTTCGTAAAGATGTATTTAAAAAAGTACAGAATTTTTCATTTAAAAATATAGATGAGTTTTCAACAGGCTCTCTTGTTACAAGACTTACAAATGACATTACACAGCTTCAAAATATTACAAGAATGTTTTTGATAATGGCAATGCGTTCGCCTGGTATGCTTATAGGCGGAATTATTATGTCTCTTACTATAAACCCGAAACTTGCACTTATTCTTGTAGTTGTAATGCCTCTATTAGCGGCGGTTATTACACTGCTTTTAAAAACGGCATTCCCGCGTTTTACTGCAATGCAGAAAAAGCTTGATGGTCTTAACTCAAATATACAAGAGAATATAACAAATGTAAGGGTTATAAAGTCCTTTGTACGTGAAAAGTTTGAGATAAATAAGTTTAGAAATGCAAACGAAAATTTAAAGGACTCTACTTTAAATGCAATGAAAATTGTAATTATGACAATGCCTTTTATGACTCTTGCGATGAATATTACAACAATAGTCACTGTATGGAACGGCGGACAATTTGTAATAAATGGTTCTATGAATGTCGGAGATTTGACGGCGTTTACAACATATATAGTACAGATACTTATGTCACTTATGATGGTATCCATGCTTATACTTCAAAGTTCGAGGGCGGCAGCTTCATCACGCAGAATTAAAGAGGTTTTAAATACAGAAGTTGACCTTACAGATGATGAAGCTAAGCACAAAGATGCTGTTGTAACAAAGGGTAAAGTTGAGTTTAGAAACGTATGTTTTAAATACTATACAAACAGAAGTGAAAATATTCTTAAAAATATATCTTTTACAGCTAATCCAGGTGAAATAATAGGTATAGTAGGTTCAACAGGTTCGGGTAAAACATCACTTGTACAGCTTATTCCTCGTCTGTATGATGTAACAGAGGGTGAAGTGCTTGTAGACGAGATTAATGTAAAGGATTACAGCATAAAACATCTTAGAGATGGTGTAGGTATGGTTTTGCAGAAAAATGTTTTGTTTTCGGGAAGTATTGAGGATAACCTCAGATGGGGTGATGAAAATGCTTCTATGGAGGAAATAAGATTGGCAGCTGATCATGCACAGGCAGATGGATTTGTAACTTCCTTTACAGATGGATATAATACAGAGCTTGGTCAGGGCGGTGTCAATGTATCAGGCGGACAAAAACAAAGACTGTGTATCGCCAGAGCATTACTGAAAAAGCCTAAAATTCTTATACTTGATGACAGTACAAGTGCAGTTGACACAGCTACTGAAGCGAAAATCAGAAGTGCCTTTGAAACTGATTTAAAGGATACAACAAAGATAATTATAGCACAGAGAATATCTTCGGTTATGCACGCAGATAAGATACTTGTCATAAGTGAAGGCAAAGTAACAGGTTTTGATACCCATGAAAATTTGCTTAAAAATAACGAGGATTACAGAGATATTTATTATTCTCAGGTTGATAAGGAGGTGAGCGTGTAATGCCTCCTATGGGACCTCCGGGTAAAGGCAGACAGAACACCGATACAAGAAAACCTAAAAATACAGGTGTTGTTATAAAAAGACTTATGTCTTACCTTAAACCGGATAGATTCAGAATTGCTTTGGCATTTTTGTGTGTACTTATAAGTGCATCGTCAAATCTTGCCGGTTCGTACATGCTAAAACCGATAATTAATAACCTTGTATCAAACGTGTCGGTACAGGAGAAAATAATGTCGCTTATTACAGGTCTTGGTATAATGGCAGTAATTTATCTTTTGGGTGTTATAGCGACTTTTGTACAGATGCGTACAATGATAAGTGTTTCTCAAAATGCACTTGTAAAGATAAGAGCAGATTTGTTTGAAAAACTGCAAAAACTTCCTATAAGATATTTTGATACAAATAATACAGGCGATATTATGAGCCGTTTTACAAACGATGTTGATACAATTGGTGAAATGCTAAATTCCACGCTTGTACAGATTATTTCCGGTACTGTGAGCCTTGTAGGTACTGTCGCACTTATGTTATATACTAATATATGGCTAAGTATTGTAACGATAGTTGTTGCACCTATAATGGCTAAGGTTGGTACAACGATTGCATCAAAATCGAGAAAACATTTTGTAAAACAACAGGAAGCATTAGGTAAAGTAAACGGTTATATCGAAGAAACTGTTACCGGTCAGAAAGTTGTAAAAGTATTTTGTCACGAAAATAAAATAATAGAAGAGTTTTCAAAACTCAACGATGACCTAAAAAATATGCAGATTAAGGCACAGTTTTTAGGCGGCATAATGGGACCTTGTATGAATGCAATGAGTCAGGTAAACTATACTTTAACTGCAAGTGTAGGTGCAATACTTGTTATTATGGGTAGATTAGGTAAGTTTGCGGCGGGAGGTTTTTCGTCGCTTGCTGCACTTGATATTGGTGGACTTACTGTTTTTGTAAATTTCTCCCGTCAGTTTTCAAGACCTATAAATGAACTTGCACAGCAGCTTACTATTGTTATGTCGGCACTTGCTGGTGCAGAGCGTGTTTTTGAAGTTATGGATTCACAACCTGAAAAGAATACAGGTAAAATTAAAATACAAAATATTAAAGGTGATGTTGTAGTTGACCATGTAACATTTGGTTACAATTCGGAAAAGACAATATTAAAAGATATTTCAATTTACGCACATCCCGGTCAAAAAATTGCACTTGTAGGTTCAACAGGTGCAGGAAAAACAACGATAACTAATCTTATCACAAAATTTTACAATATTAACAAAGGTAAAATAACTATTGATGGAATAGATATAAAGGATATTGACAACAGCAGTTTGCGTGAGAATATTGCAGTGGTACTTCAGGATACTCATCTGTTTACAGGTACTGTTATGGAAAATATACGGTACGGCAGACTTGACGCTACCGATGATGAGGTTATAAGTGCTGCGGTAACAGCTAATGCCGATAACTTCATAAAGCATTTGCCTAATGGTTATGATACTGTTCTCGAAGGTGACGGAGCTAATCTGTCACAGGGACAAAGACAGCTTTTAAATATTGCAAGAGCAGCATTATCTAAGGCACCTATATTGGTACTTGATGAAGCTACAAGTTCAGTTGATACGAGAACTGAGCGTCATATAAACGAAGGTATGGATGCTCTTATGAAAAATAGAACAACCTTCGTTATTGCTCACAGATTGTCGACAATTCGTAATGCAGACGCAATTATGGTGCTGGAAAACGGTGAAATAATTGAACGTGGAACACATGATGAGCTTCTTTTGAAAAAAGGAAGATATTATGAATTGTACACAGGTCTTAAAGAGCTTGATTAAAATATACCGTAGGACGGTATGGAAAGGAATGGTAAAAAGATGAAGGTATATCAGTTGATATATACCTCTGTACAGCATAGTTTGTCCGATCCGGAACTGGGGCTTGTTAACCAGAGCGGACTTAGGGTGTTTTCATGTACCCAGGGGCTGACAAAGCAAAATATAGAGGAAATTATACGGTTTGCCACATATAGAATACCGAAAAATGATGTTAGGGAATACAGCATAAAACCGTGTGATCCGTCAGTTCCTGAAATGTTTGAAAAGATTTTCAGAACTTTTAGAGTATCTGACGGAAGATATGTTGCCATGCAGGTTTCGTATGCCGGTTATGATTTTAACGGTGAAAAGGGAAATGTATTTGCACATGCCTTTGTATTTGATGATGTAGACGATGATTTTATGCCGGAAAAATATATTGGCCATCCTCTTTATCGTACACATCTTACAGAAAAAGATTTAAAAGGTCAGATAGTACATTATTTAAAGCCTCTTGACAACATATTACCAACAGAGGGGATTGAAAATAAGGTTACCCAGTTTATTGAAAGTCATAAAAATGAACTTACCTATATACTTGACTGTGCTGCAAGACTTCTTACATCGGACGATATAAAAAATATATGTATTGCAACCCATGATACAGAACTGACAACGTTGTATCTTTTAGCATTAAAGTGGATGCTTCCGCGTGATGTATCATTTCATACAGGTATATCAACTTATAACGTATATCTTCCGTCAGATAAGCAAAACCAGATTCTTTTCCATGGTACAGTAAAGGGAAAGAACAATATTACAGGTCAAGCCGTTGAAGCACGTAAAAACTGTATTTATATAGATATAGAAAATACAAAGTTTAAAAATGAAAAATCACTTCTTTTTAAGTTTTCGGTAAATGAACTGCGTGAAATATATAAAAAATATAAATTTACATCAATGGTACAGCTTCTTGATTGGGAAGCTACGCTTGACGGATATACAAAAACCGGTATTGCAGGAAAACTTTTAAAATTAAAAAAATCTGCCGGAAGTGAACCGTTCAGGTTGCGTACAATGGAAATTTATCCTGCAATTGATGACCTTAATATGATGAATGTAAGATTTGAACTTTCAAAGATAATGTTCGATAACATTGAATTGTTTGAAAACGAAAAAAAGAAAGTTACGGAAATATATATAGGTCAGTGTCTTGAAAAGCTATGCAGCGGTGAAAGTCCTGAAATTAGTAAACCGTTTGCAGATGATGGAAGTGCTAAAGAACAGGCTGATGCAATATGCAGTAATATCAGTGTGTATATGCAGAAAATTCAAAGTAATTACGATGAAATATCAGATAAGAATAAAAATACATTGCTTGTATTCTTTGGTCATTTAAAACATGCTGCAAAAGTGGCTACATGGAAGGAATTATTTGAAACAAATGATAATTTAAAAATATTTGTGCTTATGGCAGCAGAAATGATTATCACAGGTACAGGAATGAATGCTTTTACTGCGGTTGATGATTGGGATACAAGTGATGTTTCGGAAGTTGTGGCATATTTTGATTCTTCAACGAAAGACGTGTTCCTTAAAAGAAGCTGTCAAAAATATATTTACAGTCATAAGGACGAGGACTGGGAAAGTTACGGTATATCAATTACTAAAAGTTTTAAATCAAAAGAAGACAGGGAAAAGGACATACAGAAAATACGCCGTATGCTTATGAAAGTAGGTTACTTGCCTTACCAGCGTGGAACGTATCAAAATGTTAAGGGTGAAGTTACAGACGATATACGTAATAATAGTTCGCCTTTGCTTATATCAAGATTATTATACGCATTTTATCGCTGGCAGGGAACCTACGGAAATCAAATTGAGGCGGAAAAAAATGCGAAAAAGGTGCGTGAATTGCTCCTTGAAATGAAAAAAACTCAAACCTCATGTTATAATTTTATGATACCAAAATTGGCACTTGAAATTATAGAATCACCGGGACATTACCATGAGGTTATGGTAAATACTGAAACGATGCCCCCAAGTTTCTGGAATTGGTTTTTAATAGGCTATAACAGGTGTAAGAGGGACGATGATAAAATGCTTGCATATACACGCGTATATAACGCAAGTAAACAGAGAATGTCGAGAGTTCCGGCAAAGAAAAAAATGCGTGAGACCTTTGAGGACTCAGTAGAATAGGAGAGAGTAAGATGAATTTTAAGAAGAAGATTTTTGGATTGTTTATTGCTTGCGTTATGATATTTTCAGCGTCATCCTTAGCCTTTGCAACAACACCGGAGCCGGCTGCAAATACCCAGTCAACTCCGCAGGTACAGCAGTCAGTACCGGTGACTACAACACAACAAAATGTGGAGCTTGAAAACAGCAAATACCTTACAAAGGGCGGTGCTGCATTTTGGTTTATATTTACAATAGTAATTAATCTTGCGGCAAGTTTTTGGGTAGGTAACAGATTTTACCGTATGTCAAAAAAAGACAGCCATATTACAGCAGAAATAAGAGCTTTGAGAAAAGATATTGATGAAAAGTTTTCAAGTAGTGTAGGCGGTTTTGCAGAACAAGAGATTAATATAAAAAATCTTAATGAAAGTTTTGCGATGGACGATGAGGGTATAAAGCCTGTTGAGAAAAAGCCGGTATTGCGTGAAGTAAGCGAAGAGGAAGAAGAACGTTTTAGAAGATGGGAGGAAGCTCAGTCAAGAACAAGAAGCGAAAGAACTCGTGTTTCAAGACCTACTCGTATTCGTGAGGATAAAGAAGAAGTTAATGAAGAAAATGAAGTTAGAAGAATAAGAAGAAAGAATTATCAGCCAAAACGTACAGAAACAGATTTGTTTGACAGCGGTGATGAGGACGAAACAGAGGATTTAGGCAGCACTAAGGAAATTAAACTTAGCAGAAATGACGGCGTAAAGAGTAAGGCAAAGGAAATTTTAGGTGATATATTCCCATTTAAAGAGGATTAATTTTGTAATTTAAGGGAGTGTTATCGTGGAGCAGGTAAGTATGTTTGATGACAGGGAAGTAAATGCACCACTTGCAAGCAGGTTAAGACCTGAAACACTTGATGAATATGTTGGACAAAAACATCTTGTTGGTGAAGGGAAAATACTTAGAAAACTTATAGAAAATGATAATATCTCATCAATGATATTCTGGGGACCGCCGGGAGTAGGTAAGACAACTCTTGCAAGAATAATTGCAGGATGTACAAAGGCAAACTTTATCGAACTTAGTGCTGTAACGAGCGGTGTTAAGGAAATTAAAGAAATCATGAACAGAGCAGAGGCGGACAGGCAAATGGGTGTTAGGACTCTGCTTTTTACCGACGAGATACATCGTTTTAATAAAGCTCAGCAAGACGCTTTTTTACCATATGTGGAAAAGGGAAGTATAATATTGGTAGGTGCTACTACTGAAAATCCATCATTTGAACTAAATTCAGCTCTTTTATCAAGATGTCGTGTTTTTATTCTAAAAGCTTTAGAAGAAACAGATTTAGAGGAGCTTATAAAAAATGCACTTACGAGTAAAAAGGGACTTGGTGATATGCGTCCTAATATATCAGACGAACAAGTATCAACGATTGCACGTTTTGCTAACGGCGATGCAAGAACGGCACTTAATACCCTTGAAATGGCTGTTTTAAATGGTCATATAATGCCTGATGGATCAGTTACGGTCGATGATGAAATACTTGCACAGTGTATGAATAGACGTTCTTTAATGTATGATAAAAACGGTGAAGAACATTATAATCTTATATCCGCACTCCATAAATCTATGCGTAACAGTGATCCTGATGCAGCTGTTTATTGGCTTCATCGTATGCTTGACGGTGGTGAAGAACCATTGTACATTGCAAGACGTCTTGTGCGTTTTGCAAGTGAGGACGTTGGAATGGCTGACAGCAATGCACTTAATGTTGCAGTTAATGTGTATCAAGCATGTCACTTTTTAGGTATGCCGGAATGCGATGTACATCTTACTCATGCTGTGGTTTATATGTCTATGGCCCCTAAGTCTAATGCTCTTTATAAAGCATGTATTAGTTGTAAAAGCGATATACACAAAATGCCCGCCGAACCTGTGCCTTTGCAGATAAGAAATGCTCCGACTAAGCTTATGAAAGAACTTGATTATGGTAAAGGGTACATGTATGCCCACGATACTGATGAAAAAATTACTAAAATGAAGTGTCTTCCTGATTCATTAGAAGGCAGGAGATATTATTGCCCAACGGAGCAGGGCAGGGAAAAATATATAAAAGAACGTTTAGAAAAAATCTTGGAATGGAAATCAACAAAATAATAACAGCTTTAAATTGTGCTGTATAAAGTAGGAGGATTTAATGGATATACATGAGCTGTTTCAGACAGCGGGACAGTATATTTATATAGGTTTTACTGCATTATGGGATTGGTTAAAAGGATTAAGCGTTATGACTGCCGAGTGGTTTTCTACACTGCCTTTGCCAAATGCTATAAAATTTTTCAGTAATGATACTTTTAATAAATATCTGTTTTTTGGACTTTTGATTTATCTTTTATTTATGAATATATGGGCGTTAGCTTTATTCGGAAGTGATAAATCAAAATCACAAAGAAAACAAAGACGTATAAAGGAAAGTAAGTTGTTTAAGGTGTGTTTTTGGGGCGGTGCAACAGGCGGCCTTATTGGTATGAATGTTTTTCATCATAAGACCTTGAAAAAGAAATTTTCAATAGGTATCCCTATTCTGTTTGTTATTCAACTTATTTTTTATAGCTTCGTATTAGGTTTTCTTGGTTTTTGGACTTTTTTCTAAAACATATAGAAATTTTAAAATAAATATGTTATAATAATCGTGAAAGCAAGAATTTGAAAGGAAAGTAAGTCATGGATATAAAAGATATTTTATCGGAAAATGATAAATTAAGAATTATTCAAGAGCTTGTACCGGGTAAACAGATTACTCTTGCACACGTTATTGCAAGTCCTGACCCGATTTTATATAAAAAACTTGGTTTAAATCCTGAAATTGATTTCGGGAGAAGTGCGATAGGTATACTTACAATGAGTCCGGCAGAAACTGCTATTATTGCAGCTGATATTGCAACAAAAACATCAAATGTTGATTTGAGTTTTGTGGATCGTTTTAGTGGCACTCTTATAATAACCGGTATGGTAGCAGATGTTGAAACGTCACTTCGTGCAATTATGGATTACAGTGAGAATATGCTTAAATTTACGGTTTGTGAGATAACAAAAACATGAAGAAAATAATTTTAGTTGGAAGAAGCGAGTGTGGGAAAACTACGCTTACACAGGCTTTAAAAGGTGAAAAGATTCACTATCACAAAACCCAGTATGTTAATAGATTTGATGTTATTATAGATACTCCGGGTGAATATATGGAAACAAAATCTCTTGGCAATGCTTTGGCTATGTACACCTTTGAGGCAGATGTTGTTGGGCTTTTATTAAGTGCAAGAGAACCGTATTCTCTATATCCGCCATGTGTAGCTCCTATATGTAACAGACCGGTAATAGGTATAGTAACTCAAATACATAGAGAGGGTGCAAACCCAAAGCAGGCAGAAGAGTGGCTAAGACTTGCAGGCTGTGAAACTGTGTTCCATGTCGATTCTAAAACTGGTGATGGAGTATGGCAGATACTTGAATATCTCCGTGAAGATGGCGATGTTATGCCGTGGGAACAGGAAAATGAGTAATAGTAAAGATGTTATTCCTAATGGAATAGCATTTTTTTATAATCTAAAATCCGTACCGCATGATTGCAGTACGGATTTTATGTTGTTTATTAATCTTTGATTGACAAGTGGCGAGGAAGTCCGCCAACCATAAACGGTGTAAGTTCACCAATAATTAAAGGACGAGCATAACGAATAAATTCATTTGAAACGTATGTTCCGTTGTCTATAATCCATTCTTTAGGAACTGTTTTTTCAATATTTGCAATATCACCTATATCGTGGGTTTCTGTAAGAATACAGTATGGTTCGTCAGATAATCGTTTGAATATTGTCATTTTACCTGTTTCACCATTTAGTGCAGCCTTTACAGCTGTTGCACCTGCTTCATAAGCTTCCGTAACATCACGTCTTGATACAATATGAGATGCACAACGCTGAAGCGTTGAAAATACAATACCTCTTGATTTCATACCGGTGTCACGTCCTACCATGTCTGACAGGTAAAGAGCTGTTTCGCCAAGCATTTTATGCCCGAATACGTCAAGTTTCATATCAGATTTGGTACTTTCGCATATATATGTTCCGTCTGCGTTTTTGATTCCCTCTGATACTGCAATTATAGCAGATGATTTTCTTTTTTTAACCTCAAGTATATCAGATATAAATTTGTCATAACTAAACGGAGTTTCAGGAAGATAGATAAGGTCAGGACCGGTACAATCTTCTGTACGTGCAAGTGCAGCAGAGGCTGTAAGCCAGCCGGCATTTCTTCCCATAATTTCAACTATTGTAATTGAATCATAGGTATAAGTATCGGTATCAAGTATAATTTCTTTCATTGCTGATGCAACGTACTTAGCAGCACTTCCGTAACCAGGTGTGTGGTCTGTTGCGGCAAGGTCGTTATCTATTGTTTTTGGTACACCCATAAATGTTATATCACTATTTATAGTTTTAGCATATTCGGCAAGTTTTTTTATTGTATCCATTGAGTCATTGCCGCCAATATAGAAAAAGTGCTTTATATCAAGTTTTTTTAGTATAGCAAACAGTTTTTCATATACACTGCAGTCTTTTTCGTATGACGGTAATTTATATCGGCATGTACCTAAAAAAGATGACGGTGTACGTTTTAATATTTCTATATCAAGCTCATTTCTGATATAATCATCAAGGTCAACGTATCTATTCTCAAGTAATCCTTCAATACCGTTACGCATACCGTAAACTTTTTTGCAGCCTCCGAATTTTGCTCCTTGAAATACACCAACAAGACTTGAATTAATAACTGATGTAGGGCCGCCTGATTGACCTACTATAACATTTCCGTTCATATTTTCTCCTTTCAAAATAAAAGCTGCCGATTTTATCGACAGCTTTTTATAAACTTACCATTAGAGATCAAGAATAAGTTTTCTGCCGGTTTCTTTATATTGTCTGTACTTTATCCCAACCATATCAAACATCTTTTTTGATGCTATTGTATTTGCAGAGTCAGCATATTTGTCCGACATATATACTATTTCCTTAATTCCGCTTTGTATGATTGCTTTTGCACATTCGTTACAGGGGAAAAGTGTAACATATAGTTTTGCACCATCAAGAGAACCTGAACTTCTGTTTAGTATGGCATTAAGCTCTGCATGGCAAACATACATATATTTTGTATCAACGGGACTTTCAGCCTCTCTTTCCCATGGCATATCGTCGTCACAGCAGCCAGTTGGCATACCATTATAGCCAAGTGAAAGGATTTTATTTTCATGGTTTACTATACACGCACCAACTTGTGTATTGGAATCTTTGCTTCTCTGGGCAGAAAGAAGTGCAATTCCCATGAAATATTCGTCCCATGAAATATAGTCCTGTCTTTTCATTTTAAAATCTCCAATTAATATTTCTTTATACCAATATCACTTCTGTGAAATTCACCTTCAAATGATATTTTACCAACACCTTCATAAGCGTTTTTAATGGCTTCGTCAAGGTCTTTGCCAACGGCGGTAACACCTAAAACACGACCTCCGTTTGTAACGATTTTACCGTCTTTTATAGCTGTACCGGCATGGAATACTGTAAGATCACCGACATTATCAAGACCTGTTATTTCAAAGCCCTTTTTGTATGAAACAGGGTAACCTCCTGATGCCATAACAACGCATACAGCCGCATTATCTTCCCATTCTATGTCGATTTCGTCAAGACGTTCGTCAATAACAGCTTCCATAATATCAACAAGGTCAGTTTTTAATCTCGGAAGTACAACTTGTGTTTCCGGATCGCCGAAACGGCAGTTGTATTCAATAACTTTAACACCGTTTTGTGTCATCATAAGTCCGAAATACAAAACGCCTTTAAACGGTCTGCCTTCAGCAGCCATGGCTTTGATGGTAGGTAGGAATATATTTTCCATACATTCCTTAGCCTTGCTGTCGTCGTAAAGACGGCTTGGTGAGAAAGTACCCATACCACCGGTGTTAAGTCCTTCATCGTTATCGTATGCACGTTTGTGGTCTTGTGCACTTACCATTGGTTTTACTGTCTTTCCGTCAGTGAACGCAAGCACACTAACTTCCGGACCTGTTAAAAATTCTTCAATAACAACTCTGCTGCCGCTTTTTCCGAATTTGCCGTCATCTATCATTTCATGAATTGCTGTTTCAGCTTCTTCAAGGTTTTGTGCGATTATAACACCCTTGCCAAGTGCCAGTCCGTCAGCTTTAATTACAGTTGGGAATGAATTTTGTTCTTTAATATACTTTATTGCAGCACTGCTGTCAGTAAATACTTCGTATCCGGCAGTAGGAATATTGTACTTTTTCATAAGTTCTTTTGAAAAAGCTTTGCTTCCCTCGATTATTGCTGCGTTTGCTCTTGGACCAAAAGCACGTATGCCTTCTTTTTCCATGGCGTCAACCATACCCATTACAAGCGGGTCGTCAGGTGCAACCATTACAAGGTCAATTTCCTTGTCCTTTGCAAATTTTACCATGTTTTCAATATCTGTTGCGGAAATGTCAACACATTCTGCTAAATCTGCTATACCACCGTTTCCGGGTGCACAGTATATTTTATCAACTTTAGGTGACTGTGATATTTTCCATACAATTGCATGTTCACGTCCACCGCCGCCTACTACTAATATTTTCATACCAATATATCTCCTTTTAAATTATGGCTTGTTAATCGTGTATTAATGATGGAATAATCTAATACCTGTAAATGCCATTGCCATGTTATACTTATTACAGGTTTCGATTACGTTGTCATCTCTGATTGAACCGCCAGGTTGAGCAATAACTGTTACACCGCTCTTTTTAGCCCTTTCAATGTTATCTCCAAATGGGAAGAAAGCATCAGAACCTAAAGCAACGTCAGTATTTTTATCAAGCCATGCTCTTTGTTCTTCTTTTGTGAATACAGGTGGTTTTACCTTAAATGTCTTTTCCCATACTCCGTCTGCAAGTACGTCCATATATTCATCAGAAATATATACGTCAATCGCGTTATCTCTGTCAGCTCTCTTTATACCGTCAACAAACTGCAAGCTAAGTACTTGCGGTGCTTGTCGTAGCCACCATATATCAGCCTTATTGCCTGCAAGACGTGTACAGTGTATTCTTGACTGCTGTCCTGCACCTATACCGATTGCTTGTCCGTCTTTAACGTAGCAAACAGAATTAGACTGTGTATATTTAAGAGTGATAAGAGCAATCTTTAAATCTCTTTTTGCATCATCTGATAGTGTATTGTTATTTGTTACAAGGTTTGAAAGAAGTTCGTCGTTAATATCAAGGTTATTTCTGCCCTGTTCAAATGTTACACCGAACACCTGCTTTCTTTCGATTTCTTCAGGAATATAGTTTTCGTCAATTTTTATAATATTGTAATTACCTTTTTTCTTAGCCTTAAGTATTTCAAGTGCTTCATCACTATATCCCGGTGCGATAACTCCGTCTGATACTTCTTTTTTTATAAGAAGTGCAGTTGCCTTGTCACATTCATCTGAAAGGGCAATAAAGTCACCGAAAGATGACATTCTGTCTGCACCTCTTGCTCTTGCATAAGCATTTGCAAGGGGAGTAAGCTCCACATCATCTGTAAAATATATCTTTTTTAGTGTATCTGAAAGGGGCAGACCAACTGCTGCACCTGCCGGTGAAACATGTTTAAAAGATGTTGCAGCAGGAAGACCTGTTGCTTTTTTCAGTTCCTTTACAAGCTGCCAGCCGTTTAGTGCGTCTAAAAGATTTATATATCCAGGCTTTCCGCATAAAACCTCAAACGGTAAATTACCGTTTTCCATAAATACCCTTGACGGCTTTTGGTTTGGGTTACAGCCGTATTTTAATTGCATTTCGTTCATTTATATCGTCCTTTCTAAATTAGTCACCTACAAAATATTCACGAGCTTCTTCATAAAGGTCGTTTGTAAGGTCATTTACGTAGTATGAATATGTCCTGCCGTTTGCACCGAGCATACCATCGGGTAAAAATCCGTTAGGATTTTGATTAAATTCCTCTCCTGTTATTGATTTATATTCCGATGGATTTGCATAATCATATTCAACAATAATATCTCCGCCTGATTGTTCTACCACTCCGCCGTTTGCAAAGTCAAAGCCGCCGTATACAACTATGGCATAGGTCTTGCCGTTATTTCGTCCGATTATTTCGCATTGTGCAAAGGCATATTCACCTGTCAAATTAGGAAGCTCATTTGTAAGAACTGTTTCGGAAATTAAATCCTCTTCATCATTAGAGTTTCTTTCAATTATTCCAACAGTATCATATCCTGTTATTTTTTTATAGTCAAAATCGGGCAGTCTGCAGGAAGTTAATGCAGACGTAAGTATCAGCATTACAGCAGCAGTAAATATAATTTTTTTCATTGTACACCGCCCCTTTCTTCTTTATTGATTTTTATTTATGATTTTTGTTTCTGTTTTTCCTGTTTCAAGGTCAATAAATCTTACAAACAAAGATACCTTATTATCCTCATTAAGTGAGTTCCACAAATTAGTCGTAAATTCGCCTATTTCATTAGGTATACCTACAAGTTTTGGTTCACCCTCAAATGACGGAAGTGGATTGCCGTCACCCATGTATGTGTGGATAAAGTGACCTTCACCATTTATTGGATTTTTATATGAGAATGTATATCTCTGGCATGAATCAGGATTGCCGTTTGCACTCTTTAATATAGACATTGCGTAGTTAAAATTACCGTCATCTGTTTTTATTATACCTGAAATTCTCGGTGTATAATTCGGTGCATCATCTTCAAATTCACGAGTACGAAGTGACTGCTCGAATGTAAGCTGTTGGTTCATAAGGTCATATATTGTATCTGTCTGGTCACCGTTTGTAACGATTGTTTTATTTCCTAAAACTCTTACAGGTGCATAAATAATTAGGTGCGGGTCTGTAAGTTTTGACGGGTCAAAAGCCTGTGTACGAATACCGTCGCCGTCCTCTACAAACACACGGTTACGGCTGTTTTCACTTCTACCCATTATAAAGTAAGCTGTAACTGCACTTTTTCCGTCCTCGCTTTTTCCTATTACAATACCTCTGCCGGGATATGCGTTTTGCTTAAGTTCTTCGTAAATATCAATTTTTTTCATTATATTTCTCCTTTACACACCATTTCAACTGCCTCAGGAAGTATTATCCATTCTGCCTGCTCCATAACTCGTCTTTGAAGTATTTCCGGCGTATCGCCATCCTGGACTTCAACTGCTTTTTGCATAAGTATCTTGCCGCCGTCTACAACTTCGTTTACAAGATGTACCGTTGCACCTGTAACTTTAACGCCGTAACTTAGTGCCGCTTCGTGTACATGAAGTCCGTACATACCTTTGCCGCAGAAAGAGGGGATAAGTGACGGGTGAATGTTTATAATTTTATTAGCATATTCCTTTAACAGTTCACCGCTAAATATTGCCATAAATCCGGCAAGCACAATAATATCAACCTGCATTTCCTTCATATATGCACAAATCTGACGGCTGAATTCTTCAATATCACCGCCGCAGTCGGCGTTTTTGCGTATAACCTTTGTAGGAATACCTGCTTTTTTGGCACGTTCAAGACCGTATGCAGACGCACTGTTTGAGCAAACACATACAATCTTACCGCTTTTGATGACAGTGCCTTGTTTATCTATAAGTGCCTGCAAATTAGTGCCGCCGCCTGAAATTAAAACACCTATTCTTTTCATTATTTGATTACCTCACCGTTTTCGCAGACAATTTCAACGCTCTTTTCGCCGTCCTCAAGATTACCTATAATATAAGCTTTTTCTCCTGCCTCTTCAAGACACTTAACTGCTTTATCAGCTTTGTCACTGTCTACTGCAACAATCATACCAAGACCCATATTGAATGTATTGTACATATCTCTTTCAGGAATATCTGCCATTTTCTGCATTAAGTTAAATACAGGGAGTATTTCCCATGTACCCTTTTTGATAACTGCCTTTAATCCGTCAGGTAACATTCTCGGTACGTTTTCGATAAATCCGCCGCCTGTAATGTGTGATACAGTGTTTATACCTACTTCGTCAATAAGCTTTAAAAGAGGCTTAACGTAAATTCTTGTCGGAGTAAGAAGTTCTTCTCCGATTGTTTTGCCAAGTTCCTCTGAATATGTTTCAAGTACATTCTTAGCATTTTCGCCGTCTATACCAAATACTTTTCTTACAAGTGAATAGCCGTTTGAATGAACGCCGCTTGAGGCAATACCTATAAGCACATCGCCTGCTTTTGCCTTTGTACCGTCGGTTATTTGACTTTTTTCAACAACACCCACACTAAAACCTGCAACGTCGTATTCGTCTTCAGGCATAAGTCCCGGATGTTCTGCTGTTTCGCCGCCGACTAAAGCACAGCCCGCTTTTACACAGCCGTCTGCAACGCCTTTTACAATACTTGCAACCTTTGTTGGAATATTTTTGCCTATTGCAATATAGTCAAGGAAAAATAAAGGTTTTGCACCTGAACATGCAATATCATTTACACACATAGCAACGCAGTCCTGACCGATTGTATCGTGCTTGTCAAGAAGAAATGCTATTTTTATTTTTGTACCGACACCGTCTGTACCTGATACAAGTACGGGGTTTTCATAGCCCTTCGGTACTTCAAAAAGTCCTCCGAAACCGCCGATTGAACCGAGTACTCCATGGATTGCTGTTTTCTTAACGTCCTCTTTAATTAGGTTTACGGATTCGTAGCCTGCTTCAACGTCTACTCCTGCCTGTTTGTACGCATTTTCTGCCATAGTATTTATCTCCTTTTATCTTAAATTCTTTTACAGCTGCTGTGCCATTTGCTTTACTTTTTCGTTCTTTTTCTCTACACCCTCAACCATTTTTACCTTGGCGTCTTTTAACGCGTCCTTTAAATAGTCGTATTTAATTGAAAGCATTTGTGCTGCTAAAATAGCGGCGTTTGTTCCGTTATCTATACCTACTGTTGCAACAGGTATGCCCGGTGGCATTTGTACGGTTGCCAAAAGTGCGTCCATTCCGTCAAGGGTTGATTTTATAGGAATACCGATTACGGGAACGGTAGTATGTGCTGCAATAACTCCGCCTAAGTGTGCTGCCATACCTGCTGCACAGATAATAACTTCTATGCCGTTACTTTCAGCATTTTTTGAAAATTCAGCTGCCTTATCCGGTGTTCTGTGTGCAGATATTACATTTACATCTACCTCAATATTAAATTCTTTAAGCTTTGTTACACAGCCCTTTAATTTTTCAAAGTCTGAGTCACTTCCCATTATTAATGCTACTTTTGGTGCCATATTTATCACCTGTCCTTTCAGAAAATTTACTTATAGTAATACATATTAATAATACCATAAAAACCTATATTTTGCAATATATATTGAGGGCTAAAAAAGAAAAAGTACTAAAGTAAAACAAATAAAAAACTGACAGCAGTTAAGCTGTCAGTTTTTAAATTATTCTTCTATTGCGTCTTTATGTGAAAGTGAAATTTTACCTGTTTTTTTGTCAATTTCCATAACCTTGACTTTTAGCCAATCGCCTTCTTTTACAACGTCTTCAACTTTTTCAACTCTATGGTCTGCAAGCTTTGAAATATGGCAAAGACCGTCTTTACCTGGAAGTATCTCAACGAATGCACCGAATGGCTGAATTGTTTTTACAAGACCGTTATAAATTTCACCCACTTCAGGTTCTTTAACGATTGCTTCAATGGCGTCCTTTGCAGCTTTGCCGCTCTCTTGGTCAAGGGCAAAGATATGAATTGTACCGTCTTCTTCTATGTCTATCTTAGCACCTGTTTCAGCAACTATTTTTTGAATTACTTTACCGCCCTGTCCGATTACTTCACGAATCTTGTCGACGTCAATCTTCATTGTTTCAACTTTCGGAGCGTACTGTGAAAGCTCTTTTCTCGGCTCAGGTATAGCCTTTAAAAGAATCTCGTCAATTATATAACATCTTGCTTTTCTTGTTTTAGCAAGGGCTTCTTCAATAACTTCATAAGGAAGTCCGTCATTTTTAATATCAACCTGAATTGAAGTAATACCTTTCTTTGTACCTGCTACCTTAAAGTCCATTTCGCCGTAGAAGTCTTCAAGTCCTTGAATATCTACCATTGTAGTAAAACCGTCATCTGTTGTAATAAGACCGCATGAAATACCTGCAACAGGAGCTTTGATAGGAACGCCTGCTGCCATAAGTGCAAGTGTTGAACCGCACACACTACCCTGTGAAGTTGATCCGTTTGAAGAAAGTACCTCAGATACTACTCTGATTGCATAAGGGAACTCGTCTTCTGACGGAAGTACAGGTACAAGTGAACGCTCTGCCAATGCACCGTGTCCTATTTCACGCCTTCCCGGACCTCTTGAAGGTCTTGTTTCACCTACTGAATATGATGGGAAGTTATAGTGATGGATATATCTCTTTGTTTCTTCAAGGTCAATACCGTCAAGTTTTTGAATTTCTGAAAGGGGTGCAAGAGTAGCAACAGAAAGTACCTGTGTTTGTCCTCTTGTAAACATACCGCTGCCGTGTGTTCTCGGAAGTATGTCAACTTCTGATGCTAAAGGTCTTATTTCGTCAAGTCCTCTGCCGTCTACACGTCTGCCCTCTACAAGCCATGCACGAACTATTTCTTTTTGCATTTTGTAAAGAATTTCGCCTATCTGCTCGTTTATGTCAGGGAACTGTTCTTCAAGTGCAGGGATGATTTCGTCTGTAATTTCACCGATTCTTTCATCACGTACATTCTTATCATCTGTATCAAGTGCATACTGAAGTTTTTCAAATGCTATATCCTTTATAGCGTCATAAAGGTCGTGGTCAACGTCGTGTGACTCGTATGTGAATTTTTCTTTACCGATTTCAGCCTGAATTGAGCTTATAAAATCACATAGCTCAATGATTGTCTTGTGTGCGAACTTGATACCCTCAAGCATTACGCTTTCTTCAACTTCGTTTGCACCTGCTTCAATCATAACAACTTTCTGCTTTGTACCTGCAACAGTTACAAGCATATCGCTCTTTTCTCTTTCTTCAACTGTTGGGTTTATAACATACTTACCGTCTACAAGACCAAGCCATACACCGCCGATAGGTCCGTTCCAAGGAATGTCTGATATTGAAATAGCGATTGATGTACCAATCATTGCGGCAACTTCCGGTGGGTTGTCCTGCTCAACAGACAAAACTGTTGCAACAACTGATACGTCGTTTCTTAAATCTGATGGGAAAAGCGGTCTTATAGGTCTGTCGATAACACGGCTTGTCAAAATAGCCTTTTCTGACGGTTTACCCTCACGCTTAATGTATCCGCCCGGAATTTTACCTACTGAATAAAGTTTTTCTTCATAATCAACGCTTAGAGGGAAGAAGTCAACTCCTTCTCTCGGTGTTCTTGATGCTGTTACGTTTACCATTACAACTGTATCACCGTAACGTACAAGACAATGACCGTTTGTAAGCTGTGCCATTTTTCCTGTTTCAATAACAAGAGGTCTGCCTGCAAGTGTTGTTTCAAATGTTCTAAACATACTTTTTCTCCTTTTAATTTATTTATTTTAGATACGGTCATTAACAGATAAACACAAAGATAAAATATATTTTATCCCTCTGTTTATATGCTAATGCCGTTTCTCAAAATGCTTTTATATACAATTTAAGGCAAACGGATATAATCCGTTTGCCTGCAAAAATCAAATTACTTTCTAAGACCAAGCTTAGCGATTAGAGTACGGTATCTTTCGATATCCTGCTCCTTTAGGTAATTCATAAGACCTCTTCTCTTACCAACCATCATAAGAAGACCTCTTCTTGAGTGGTGATCCTTCTTGTGAACATTAAGATGGTCGTTGTTAAGGTGATTGATTCTCTCTGTAAGAAGTGCGATTTGTACTTCCGGAGAACCTGTATCTCCTTCATGAGTAGCGAATGTCTTTATGATTTCTTCTTTACGTTCCTTTGTCATGATTTCACCTCCTATGATAAATCATCGCCCTGTGCTGAGATTCCGTTGGTGATTCGGATTTCCAAGCTACGGGTTCAACTTATAAACTTAAAAATTAAAATATTGCAGATTATTAGTTCTGCTTTGTTGTTCTGTTGAAACGTCTGTTGAACTTTTCAACTCTACCGCCTGTATCTACAAGCTTCTGCTTACCTGTGAAGAATGGGTGACACTTTGAACAAATTTCAACCTGGATATTTTCCTTTGTTGAACCTGTTTCGATTACCTCTCCGCAAGCACATGTAATTGTAGTCTGCTTGTAATCGGGATGGATTCCTTCTTTCATTATTAATGGCCTCCTTTCTTCAAATAGTAGTACAAAAAATACCACTGTGTAGTATAACATATATAAATGTATATTGCAAGTATTTTTTTATTGTTTCTTGAAATTTTTTCGTATTTCTCCTGCAAGGTACAAAGAACCGCATACACACACTATTCCGTCCTGTGCTAAATTAAGTGCTTTATATACTGCTTCATTTGGATTAGTATTTACAAAACAAGGTATATTCATACTATCTACTATATTATAGATTGCATTTGCATCAAGACAACGTGGTATTTCAAGCTGTGTGGCTACGACTGCCTTTGCTATTGGCACAATTTTTCTTATACAGTCTTCATAGTCTTTATCCTCCATCATTGCCATAACAAGTATAATATCTTTGTCAAGTTCCTCAAGGGAGGTTTTAAGTGCCGAAATTCCGTCAATATTGTGTCCACCGTCAATGACAATGTTGTCGTCAATAAACTCAAAACGTGCTGCCCATTGTACTGTTTTAAGTCCTTCACTCGCCGAATTTTCGGGAATATCAAAGCCTTTTTTTCGAAGAACATCAACTATTTCAATTACAACAGCACCGTTTTGTGCTTGGTAGGAGCCGCTTAAAGAAAGAGGATATTCTTTTCCTTTATAAATAAAGCCTTTGTCAGTTTTTATTGCTTTATCGGCAATGATTAAATCGGCATTAAGACCTTTTGTGTATTCTGTTATTATTTTGTCAGTTACAATATTTGGATATGCTATAACTGTTCCGTTTTTACGTATTATGCCGCATTTTTCAGATGCAATTTCTTCTATTGTATTACCTAAATATTGAGTGTGGTCAAGACTTATTTTACATATAACGCTTATTAAAGAATTTTCAATTATATTAGTAGCGTCAAGACGTCCGCCCATTCCTACTTCAAGTACAACTATATCGCATTTTTTTTCATAAAAATATAAAAATGCTAATGCTGTTATAAACGCAAATTCAGAAACAGGTGCATTATATTTTTCCATGACAGTCTTTACACGCTGGGTATAGACAGCTAAATTTTCGTCACTTATATATTCATCATTTATGCGGATTCTTTCATTAAAAACTTCAATAAAAGGTGAAGTAAAAAGTCCTGTTTTATATCCGCTTTTTTGCAGTATCTTAGCAGTCATTGCCGCTGTTGAACCTTTTCCGTTAGTTCCTGCAATATGTATAAATTTTAAATTTTTCTGAGGCTCTCCAAGGTGTGTCAGTAGTTTTTCAAGATTTTCATTACCTAAAGGTCGCCTGAATTTTGGTATTGAATGTATAAAATTAAGTGCTTGTGTATAATTCATTTCTTTTTCTCCGTTTATAGTATTGTATAGATTATAGTATGAAATTAAGTATAAGTCAAATGTTTGCCTGTAATAAAAAATTCACAAATTACATATTGATTTTTTTGTGCTAAAGTGGTATAGTGTAAAAGATGATGTAAAATAGGTATGTATTTTGCACTTTAAAATATATGAAAGGAGAATATGAGGGTTTATGAATGAGAAGAAAAGAGCATCTTCGGCAGATAAGATGGTTAATGTTATTATAGGCATTGTTATCGTTGCATTTATTGCGGTAGGTGTTTACGCTACTTACGGAAAAATAGCGGAGGGTATAGAAACTAAAGCTATCGAAAGCGGCGAAAAGGAAGCAACGGTTTCATATCTTGCAAAGCAAGCCGGTATGACTGTTGAGGACTATCTTGCACAATATGGTCTTACAGTTGGTGACGCTGTAAATGATAATTCAACTCAGACAGAAATGGAAGACAACATGACTGTGGAGAATTACTTAAAATACACCGGCGATACTCAGGATGTTAACGAAATGATAACAGGAATGGGACTTGAAGGTAAGGCTACAAAGGATACTCTTTGGAAAGATTTCTTGCCTATGGCACCGGCTGTATCTGTTTTAGGCGGTGAGGAAGCTTTCAATCAAGCTAAAGAGCAGCTTGGTTTAGGCGATGAGGTTACAACAGATATTACTTGGGGTGACTTTGAAAAATCAATGCAATAAAAAGCAAATGCACAGACAGAAGCTCCGGCTGAAACTGCTGCGGCAACAGAAGCTCCGGCTGCTGAATAAATATAAGTAAGGAGATTATAACAGTGAGTGACGAAAAGAATTTTAACGAAGAAAATGAAGAAACTTCAGTAAGCAGTGAAGAAACTACTGAAGAAGTTAAAGAAACAGCTGAGGAAACAACACAGACAACTGATGAGAATAATGATGCAGTAGAAGAAGCAGAAAAAGCAGTGGAAGAAGCAAACAGCGAAGCTATAGAGGCTCAATCTGCTGAGGCTGTAATCGGAAACGATATTGATAATAATGTTGAAGGTCTAAACGACGAAGAAGCTGAAATTACACAGGCAGTAGATGCTGCACAGGCTGCATTTGAAGAAGTTGTAAAAGAGAGCAATAAGAGCAGCAAAAATGTAGCACTTATCGTTGTAGTAGCTATAGTTGCAGTGCTTGTTGTTGTTTTAGGAGTATTTGCTATTGTTCCTAAGTTTGTACCTTCATTCCCGGATCCGTTTGGAAGCTTATTCAATAAGTATAACAGACAGGGATATGTTGATGTAAGCGGTCGAACAGTTGCGGAAGTTGCAGAGGATATGGATATGGATCTTGATGAATTCCTTGAAATGTACGGACTTCCGGCAGATATGCCAGGCAACACAACTGAAAGTGCAGCATATAACAATATTCCTGTTTCAAAAATGGCAGAAACATACGGTATGGATGTAGCACAGCTTAAAGAAGTGTTACAGATGCCTGAAACTGTAACTGATGAAACACCATGGGGTGAAGCAATAGACCAGGTAACTCTTGGTGTATATGTAACAGAAGAATATCTTGGTGAGTTCAAGGAATATTATGGTCTTGATGACAGCGTTACAGCTGATACTCTTTGGGGTGAAGTAAGACAGACAGTAGAAGAAAAGCAGAGAGAAGAAAGAATCGCTGCTGAAAAGGAAGCTGAAGAAGCAGAAAATTCAGCAACAGAAGAAACTACTGATGAAACAGCAGTAGAAAGCGTGACAGAGGCTCCGGCTGAAACTGCTGCAGCAACAGAAGCTCCGGCTGCTGAATAATTTTTGATTTTTTAGGGCAGACAATTCCGTCAAAAGAATTGTCTGCTTTTTTATTGAAACTTATATTGTTTCATGTTATAATACATTGTATTGAAAACGGAGGAGATTTGTATGATTGCTATTATAGATTACGGTGCCGGAAATTTGCACAGTGTTAAAAATGCACTTAATTTTATCGGCGTTGAAAATATTATAACAGGTGATAAAAACGTTATTTTAAATGCTGATAAAGTGATACTTCCAGGTGTAGGTGCATTTGGTGATGCAATGAAATGTTTAAGGGAAACAGGGCTTGATAACACTGTTAAAGAGTGTGCAAACAAGAATAAACCGCTTTTAGGTATTTGTCTTGGACTTCATTTATTATTTGAAAGTAGTGAAGAATCTCCGGGAGAAAAGGGACTTGGTATATTCAAAGGAAGTGTTGTTAAAATTCCGGACAGTGAAAATTTAAAAATACCTCACATGGGCTGGAACAACATTACTGTTACTAAGGACAGCCGTATTCTAAAGGATTTGGGCAGTGAACCTTATGTGTATTTTGTCCATTCATATTATATAAATTCATTAGATAAAGATATTGTGTCAGCTTATACAGAGTATGGACAAATGCTTGGTATTGCCGTTGAAAAAGAAAATATTTTTGCGGTACAGTTTCACCCGGAAAAAAGCGGTGATACAGGTATGAAAATACTTAAAAATTTTGTAGACTTAAAGTAGGTGAGATTATGTATGCTAAAAGAATAATACCATGTCTTGATGTTAAAAACGGAAGAGTAGTTAAGGGAGTTAATTTTGTTAATTTAGTAGATGCAGGTGACCCGGTAGAATGTGCGAGGGTTTATGACAAGGCAGGTGCAGATGAACTTGTTTTCCTTGATATAACTGCTTCATCTGATGCACGTGAAACAGTAGTGGATATGGTTCGGGCTGTGGCTAAACAAGTCTTTATACCTTTTACAGTCGGCGGAGGTATAAGAAGTGTTGAGGATTTTAGAAGAATATTAAATGCAGGTGCGGATAAAGTGGCTGTAAACAGTGCAGCTATAAAAAGACCTGAACTTATAAAAGAGGCGGCAGAAAAATTTGGCAGACAGTGTGTGGTGTGTGCTATTGATGCTAAAAGACGTGATGACGGTTCGGGATGGGATGTATATTTAAACGGTGGCAGAGTTAATACAGGGATTGATGCACTTGAGTGGGCAAAAAAAGCTGAAGAATTAGGTGCAGGAGAAATTCTTCTTACAAGTATGGATTGTGACGGTACTAAGGCAGGATACGATAACGAACTTACAAAACTTGTAAGTGAAAATGCACAGATACCTGTAATAGCTTCCGGAGGTGCAGGTAATATGCAGCATTTTCTTGATGCCTTTCGTATAGGTAAGGCTGATGCGGTACTTGCGGCAAGTTTATTTCATTTTAAAGAAATTGAAATAATGGATTTAAAAAAGTATCTTCGTGAAAATGGCGAAAGTATAAGACTATAAGAAAGGATTTTTTGTATGAGTAAAAAAAACAGAAGGAAAACTCTTCAAAAGGAAAGCAGAATACAAAGAGGAAATTTCAGTGTTGATGATTCAAAAATATATATAATTGCTTCTATTATAATGTTTCACATAGTACCGTTATTTTTTGTAATTATGGGTGAAAACGGACAGCTTCTTCTTTTGCAGTTTTTTCTTATGATGCTTAATCCAATGTTTATAGCACTTACCGGACTTATTTATGGAATAAAGAAAGGTTTTAACGGTAAATTTCCGATTTTTATGGCTATTGTTGCATTTGTTTCCATACCTATGTATTACAATTTTGAAAATACGGGATATATGGTGCAGACAACAGTTATTATGGCAGTTGTATATATTATTTTCTCATATATTGCTACTGTAATAGGCGGGTTTGTGAAAAATATGCTGAAACTTTGATTCGGAGGTGTAAAATGGAAGAGAAAAAACTTTATAAAGCTACAACTCAAATGACTCCTGCTATATATAAAAATTTCTATAAAATATATTACAAAGAAAAAATGAAAATTGCAAATGTAATAATGTTTGTAATAGGTATTGCTGTGATTGCAGGCGGTATATATATGTATAATACAGGTCAGCCGCTTTTGTGGACGGTGATTGCATTATGGATAGGAATATTTTTAATAGTGTATCCTAAAATGATGTATAGAAAACCATACAAAAAAGTTAAAGATAATTCACAGACAACTCATTTTTCTTTTTACGAGAATTATATGACAGAAAAGATTAATTCAGAAAAGATAACTTACTATTATTCAGATTTGCAAAAAATAATTGAAACGAAAAAGTATTTTCTTATTTTCCACAATTCTGAAAGTGTTAGTATAGTTGATAAGGAAAAATTAAGTTGTGACAGTAAAACTATTGCATCATTTTTAAAAACAAAAACGGAATACAAAGTAAGTAAAAGTTAAAATATTCTACAAGGAGATTAAAGGTATGAATAACCATGAGTTATCGTATGGATTTAATTTGGGAGAAGTAAGACTTACAGATGGAGTATTTAAAGAGTCACAGGATTTGGGAAAAGATTTTATAATGAAACTTGATGCGGACAGACTTCTTGCACCGGTAGCATACGCAACGGGTGCCTCGGATGATAAATCTGCATTTTACGGTGGCTGGGAGGCATATAGTTACAGAACATACAACGGAACCGGTATTTCAGGGCATTCCTTAGGACACTATATGTCTGCACTTGCTGCTATGTATGCTTCAACAGGTGATGAAGATATAAAGGAAAGACTTAATTATACCGTAAATAGACTTGAAACATATCAACAAATTGACGGAAGCGGATTTATAGGTGGATTTGAAAAAAGTGGATTTGAAAATGCACTTAAAAACGGTATGAAAGTCAGTAACTTTGATTTAAGCGGATATTGGGTACCGTGGTATTCATTACATAAGATATATCAAGGTCTTGTTGATGCTTATGTTAAAGCGGGAAATAAAAAAGCATTAAATATTGTATGTAAATTTGCTGATTGGGCAATTAATGTAACAAGGGATTTAACCGATGATGAATTTAGTGAAATGCTAAATTGTGAATACGGTGGTATGAATGAGGTTATGGCTGAGTTATACAACATAACAGGTGAGAAAAAGTATTTTGATTTAGCACTTCGTTTTTCACAGAAAAAAATATTAAAGCCACTTTCTAAATCATTAGATGAACTCGAGGGTAAACATGCAAATACACAAATACCTAAAGTGTTGGGTGCAGCAGCAATTTATGAAATTGACAGAAACCGCACAGATTACAGACAGGCGGCGGAATTTTTTTATGATACCGTAGTAAATCACCGTTCCTATGTAATAGGCGGAAATTCAAATTATGAGCATTTTGGTAGTATTAATGAAGAAGTTATTAGCACTCAGACTTTGGAAACGTGTAATACACATAATATGATGAAGCTTGCCGAATATCTATATCGTTGGGAGCATAAATCTTCATATATGGATTATTATGAAAGAGCGTTATTTAATCATATTCTTGCTTCGCAAGACCCGAAATCCGGCGAAAAAACATACTTTATGGCAACAAAACAGGGACACTTTAAGGTATACTCAGACGCACTCGAGGGAAATTCATTTTGGTGTTGTGTAGGCAGCGGTATGGAAAATCCGGGAAGATATACGAGAAACATTTATTATTATGATGGTGATAAATTTTATGTAAATCAATTTATTTCTTCAAGTGTTTCATGGAAAATAAAAGGTGTAAATATTTCGCAGAATACTAATTACCCTTATGAGGACACAACTGTTATTAAAATAAATAAGGGCAAAGCTGTATTTGAAATGAATATAAGAATACCTGAGTGGATTTGTGATGAAGCAGAAATACAGGTAAATAATGAGGAAAAAATAAAGGTAAATAAATGCGGTTATTACTCTATAATCAGAGAATGGAATGAGGGCGATGTAGTGCATGTTAAATTGCCTATGGGGCTTCATACATATACTGCACGTGACAGTGTAAATAAAGTGGCTTTTATGTATGGCCCCGTTGTTCTTGCCGGAGCTTTAGGCAGTGATGTGTTTCCTGAGTGTGATTGTGTTGATGACCATACTTGTTATGATTCTTTTGAAAATATAGATGTAAAAGATATTATTGTGCCTGACAAAAATCCAAATACATTTATAAAGATGTATGATAGTAAAAAACTTGAGTTTGTATTGAAATTTGGCGATGAAGAAATAAAACTTATACCGTATTCAAATTTGCATCATCAAAGATACACATTGTATTGGAATTTGTATGGAGTTAATGAAAATATTAAAAAAGATGAATTTTTAGAAAAGCTTGAAAAGGTGACTATTGATACCGTACGACCAAATGAACAACAGCCTGAAGTAGACCACAATATGAAGACAAAAAATTCATATTCAGGATACTGTGCAGATATGGCTAAGGGTTGGAGAATTGCCGTTGATGATGGATTTTTCAGTTATGATATGAATATAGGTGAGAGTAAGGATAAACTGTATTTAATGGTATTGTATCGTGGAAATGATTGCAATTTTGATATGAATGGGAAAACATACAGCCGTGAGTTTGATGTTTTTGCAGATGATTTTAAATTAGCTACACAGATGATTAATAATAGCGTTGATAAAAAGAAATTTTACGTATATTATGAAATACCTCAAAATAATTTCGGAAATAAGATTACTGTTAAATTTAAACCTGCCGGAGAAGGCAAAGCTGCGGGGGGAGTATTTGAGGTAAGGATAACAACAGAAAAAGTAATATAAATATCGGGACATAAGTCCCGATATTTTATTACCTCAAAATCCAAAATAAAAAACCTTGTAAGCTCATATCTTACAAGGTCTATGGTGCCGATGGTGGGGGTCGAACCCACACGATGTTGCCATCACGGGATTTTGAGTCCCCTGCGTGTTAGGAGGTTTTGTATGAAAGAAATCATATTAAAAAAAGACATTTTAAATTTTATATATCATGAATTAGCGAGAGTAAAAAACGAAGAGCCAGAGGCTAACGAAATACGACCGCTTTCTTATATGCAGGGATATAAGGCAGGAAAAATTGACGAACTTTACAGAGTTATGAATTATATTTGGGGGTTATATCCTGATATAGGTCGCAAGTAAGTAACGAGCGTAAAAAAATAGGTGTTATCTAACACCTATTTTTTCCAACGCTCTTATCGCTTCTTCTGATGTTATAACTTCAATGTCTATGGCAAGTGTCAGCATTCCCGTATACATGTAATATGCGTCTTTATCATTTTTAAGTCTTAAAGTGTTCAGATAAAATCTGTTTAATTCTTTTCTTATTCTCTTTTTCATATCTTCCGCCTCTTTCATCTTCTGTCACTCCTTTTTTGCTCTTCGAGTGACACACAAGGGCA
>CALXQE010000040.1 GCA_944390495.1 uncultured Clostridia bacterium | reverse complement strand
AAATTTAAAGGCGTACCATATAAGCTTGTAAACACAGCAACTCCGTCACCGAATAGGTACAAAGAATTGATACATTATGCAGGTTATCTTGAGATAATGGACACAGGACAGGCACTTACAAGGTTCTTTAAGCGTGACAGTATAAAGGCTAATAATTTGAAGTTATATCCTGAACGAGAAGATGAATTTTGGCTGTGGCTGTCATCATGGGCATTGTTTATAACAAAGCCGTCTGATTTGGGTTATGATGACACAGGCTATGATTTACCGGAGCTTAAAATAAATTATCATTGTCTTAATAATACAGAGCTATCAACTAATAAAGACGGACAATATGAGTTGTCAAAGGATTTATCACTTTCTCTATCTGAATGTGCGAAAGAAAAGCGAGAAAGTATAGATTTAAGAATTGAAAAGGCGAAAGAAATAATAGACAGTGAGATAGATAACAATTTTATTATATGGCATGACCTTGAAGCGGAGAGAAAAGCACTGAAAAAAGCTATCCCGGAAATTGTAGACATATACGGAAGTCAAGACTATGACATTAGAGAGAAACGTGTTATTGATTTTCAGAACGGCAAAATAAGACTGTTCGCAACTAAAAAGGAATTGAGCGGCAGCGGATGCAACTTTCAAAAACATTGTCACAGGGCCATATTTCTTGGAATCGATTATGAGTTCAATGATTTTCTTCAAGCAATACATAGAATATACCGTTTTTTGCAAAAAGAACAAGTTGTGATTGATATTATTTATACAGAAAATGAAGAAGGTATTTTAAGTGTTCTTAAAAAGAAATGGCAGCAGCACAACTACCTTACAGAAAAAATGACTGATATTATAAAAAAATACGGTCTTTCAAATGCAGGAATTAAGACACTTGAAAGAAAGTTAGGAGTTGAGAGAGTGGAAGTAAAGGGGAAGCATTACACTGCGATATTAAATGACTGTGTAGAGGAAACAAAGAACATGGAAAGTAACAGTATTGATTTGATACATACGTCAATACCGTTTTCAAATCATTATGAATACAGTGCGAATTATAATGACTTAGGCCATAATGCAACAACAGGTAAATTCTTTGAACAACTTGACTATTTAACTCCGGAATTACTTAGGGTATTAAAACCGGGAAGAGTTGCAGCAATACACGTTAAAGATCGTGTACTGTTCGGCAATGCGACAGGTACAGGAATGCCGACAATAGAGCCGTTTCATGCCATGTGTATAAAACACTATATGAAACATGGGTTTCAGTATTTCGGAATGATAACGGTTGTAACTGATGTGGTGAGGGAAAACAATCAAACGTATCGACTTGGATGGACTGAACAGTGTAAGGACGGTTCTAAAATGGGAGTAGGATGTCCTGAATACATTCTGCTGTTTAGAAAGTTACCTACGGATCATTCTAAAGCGTATGCAGATACACCAGTAACCAAAAGTAAAGATGATTATTCAAGAGGACAATGGCAGATAGATGCACATGGTTTTTGGCGATCAAGCGGTGACAGGCTTGTTACAAAAGAAGAGATTTTATCAGCCGATACAAGTAAAATTCAAAAGCTGTATAACAGATACAGTAAAGAAAACATATATGATTATTCTCAGCACGTTAAGATGTCGGAAGAGCTTGACAAAAACGGAAAATTGCCGGCTACATTTATGGTGGTTGCCCCGGCTTCGTGGTCTGATGAGGTGTGGGACGATATAAACAGAATGAAAACACTTAACACGCAACAGTCAAAACGCAAACAGACAATGCACGTATGTCCTTTGCAGATTGATATTGTTGAGAGAATAATAAATCGTTACAGTAATGAGGGTGATACGGTGTTCGATCCATTTGCAGGACTTTTTACGGTGCCGTATATTGCAGTTAAAAATAACAGGTACGGAATCGGTACTGAACTTAACGCCGACTATTTTCGTGATGGTGTTGTTTATTTAAAAAGTGCGGAATCAGAAGATATGCAGATTACATTGTTTGATATGTTAAATGTGAGTATGTGACGTTGGAAGATAGAATTGGAGGAGAAGAAAAGTAAATGAACAATGATAAAAACGTCAGCTAAATTTTTAACACAGAAAAGTTAAATTGGTCTGACAGACAAATAACAATGACATTGGAGTAATAGCAATGATATTTTCAGATATTTGGATATTAGCGATAGAGATTATAAAAATAGTATTAAAAATATATTGTATCTTCAGTATGTATAAAAGTACAGAATCGGAAAAGTTGAGTGAAGTGGTATTTTACGGTTTTTTGCTTATTACGTTGAAAATATAAGTGGCAACTAAAACAGACAGTATAGACCGCTTTGATGATGGTAAACGTCATCGTGAACTTTTTGATACGGTGGAAATTGAGGAGGTTTAAGATGGATAAAGAGCAAAAAGCGTTTGAACGATTAAAGCTTGGTGCAAATATATCTGAAAAATTATACGGTAAACCGCTGATAATTTGTTACAGCGGGGGAAAAGACAGTGATTTGTTATTGCAATTAGCTATTAATGCAGGGATAAATTTTGAGGTGTTACACAGTCATACAACTGTTGATGCCCCCGAAACTGTTTATCATATACGAGATACATTTAGAAGATTAGAAGAACGGGGAATAAAGTGCAGTATATCATATCCCAAGTATAAAAACAAAAGGGTTACAATGTGGTCACTGATACCAACAAAGGGAATGCCACCAACAAGGCTGGTGCGTTATTGCTGTAGTATCCTGAAAGAACAAGGCGGCGAGGAAAGAGCGGTAGCAACTGGAGTACGTTGGGCTGAAAGCAATGCACGCAAACAGCGTGGGATATATGAGAGCATAAGACCCAAAAAAGAAGATAGAATTGTTTTGCAAAATGACAATGATGATAAAAGAGAATTTTACGAAGAATGTCAAGTAAAAAGAAAAACAGTTATAAATCCTATAGTAGACTGGACAGATTCGGAGGTATTTGACTATTTAGCTGAGAATAAAACAATATTAAATCCGCTATACAAAGAGGGTTTTTGCCGCATTGGGTGTGTAGGATGTCCTATGGCAAGGAAAAAAAACAGATATTTCGAGTTTAGACGTTATCCAACGTATAAACAAGCCTATATACATGCCTTTGAAAAAATGCTTGAAGCGAGAAAAGCAAGAGGAAAAAAAGTTGATAAGACATGGCAAAGTGGTTATGATGTATTTCGGTGGTGGATGGAAGAAAATCCACTGCAAATTGAGTTTTCAGATAATGATTTTATAACGGAGGTTTAACAGCGAGGAGAAGAAACAGATGTATGATTTCATGTCTATAAATTTTGATTACCCTTCTGAACATGATATAAGAAGGTTTGTATTATCAGTTCAGTGTAAATACAACAGCAGAAAAACGAAACATAGACGTAATAGAGGTAAAAGATAATAGAGATAGATATTTAGGAGATGATGAAAATGAGTGATTATACTTTAAAACCATGCCCGTTTTGTGGCGGACAGGCTGATATTGAGGATATAAGCAATAATGAGTATGTGAGGTGTGAAATAATGGCGACATATTATGTAGGATAAACATAATATGGTTAAACTTATAAATTTAATAATAGGTGATGTAAAATAGCGAATTCAAGGAGTGATAAGTATTGACAAGAAAAGAGCTAAGACAGTATCGTAGCATTGTAGCAGAAATCAAAGAAATCAATAAAACTATAAGAGAAAATACGGTACATGACACCGTAACAGGTTCAGATAAAAATTATCCGTATATTCAGCATACTATGTCCGTGGAAGGCGGAACAAGAGAAACCGAAGTGGCTTATGCTCATTGTCAGGTGTTAAAGAAACAAAGAGACAATATCAAACAATGGGTAGATAGTATTCCCGATAGTTTGACGAGACGTATTTTCAAATATAAATATATAATTGGTAATCGTAAAATGACTTGGGCTATGGTTGCAAAAGCAATATACCCTGAATTAAACAGAGATACATCAATTCACCAGATTGCAGATACATTAAGAAAAAATCACGAAAATTATTTGAAAAATTTATAAGTTTTCCGTTTTTTCCGTTTTTTCCGCTTTATATGTGATAAAATTTATAATAGAGTGAATGTGCATCAAGATAAGTATATAGCTTTAGTCACTTAAAAAGAACGTCGCACTCCTGCCGGCGTTCTTTTAGTAGGTGAATCACTGTAAAAGTGATGGGAAGAATATCTTTAAACAATATACGTCGGAGGGGACACGGATATTCAAAATAAAATCGGTTTAAATACGCTTCTTTAAAATGAGAGTCAGATTTAAACCAATGAAAAGAACGGACGGAGTAACCAACCCACAATACGGGTATGGCAAAACGTCCGTTTATGTTATTGGGGTGATATAATGCAAACACAAATTAAAATTGTAATGAAGTCGATTGAGGAAATAATGTTCTATAAGAATAATCCACGTAACCACGATCAAACGATAGATGCGGTTATTCAGTCAATAAATGATTATGGATTTGTAAAACCAATACTTATCGACAAAAATAATATTATTGTTGATGGCGAGGCTTGTGTAATAGCTGCAAAAAAAATAGGACTAAAAGAGTTGCCTTGTATCATAACAGATGAACTAACAGATGATGAGATAAGAGCGTTACGTCTTATAATCAATAAAACACAAGATTTGACTTCTTGGACGTTTGATAAGCTGGCAGAAGAATTGTCAGCTGTTAATATTGATATGAGTACATACAAATTTCCTGATTTAAGTGACATAAATCTTGATGTGTCTGATGAAGACTTTCTTCAAGATACAGAGATTGTAAAAAATCGTGAGAAAAAGACTGTGGTATGTCCTGAGTGTGGACACAAATTTGAGATATGAGAGTTTATTTAGCAGCAACGGGCAGTGGAATGTCCAATAAATTAAAAGAACAAACTATAAACAAATGTAAACCGAAATATGTGCTTGAAACTTTTTTTAATGGTGAAAAGAAATGTTTAGAGGCCATGAGTATAGTTGGAAATAATAACTTTCTGCTAGACAGCGGAGCTTTTTCATATATGAATGGTGCAAAGATAACATTACAGCAGATGGACAATTACGTGAATAGATATATAGAGTTTATAGTCCATAATAATGTTCAGTATTTTTTTGAAATAGATGTTGACAATATATTTGGATTAAGCCAGGTAGAAGAATGGAGACGTAAAATTGAAATTACTGCAGGCCGCCGGTGCATTCCGGTATGGCATAAAGGACGAGGTGTCGAATATTGGAAACGTATGTGTCGTGATTACGGATATGTTGCGATAGGTGGTCTTGTATTCCACGTCAAGAAACAGGAATATGAGTTAATACGTAAGCTTGTTGAATATGCTTATTACAACGGTGTAAAAGTGCATGGACTTGGTTTTACTAAAACAAAAGAACTGCTGAATTATAAGTTTTACAGTGTTGACAGTGCCAGCTGGACAGTAGCAGCGGCATTAGGACAGCAGATACATACTTTTAAAAATGGTCATATAGAGAGTCGACAGTTAAGAAAAGGAAACAAAAAAGTACAACTTCCTAAATTAGTTGCTCATAATATGATAGAATGGACAAAATTTCAAAAGTACATGGATGGAGTGATATACTAAAGTGAAGAAGAATACATTTAATTTGACGTTGCTCACAGCGATATTCTGTTTAGGGCTGTTGATGTCAAACCTTTTTGGAGGCAAATTAATCAGTGTTTTAAATTTTACGGTGGCGGGAGCAATTATTACATATCCGCTTACATTTTTAACAACAGATATAATTGGTGAAATATGGGGAAAGAAAGAAGCTAATAATTGTGTAAAAATAGGAGTGATTATACAGATAGGTTTTCTTATTTTAGGGTATTTGTCATTAAAAATACCATCCTTGCAACAGACATCATATTTACAAGAATGTCTTGTGACTGTATTAAATCAAGGTACACGTCTTACAGCGGCAAGCTTAGGAGCATTTGTAGTGAGCCAAACTATGGATGTCATATCATTCCATTGGTTGAAAGATAAGACACGCGGTAAACATAAATGGCTAAGAAATAATGCAAGCACTATGAGCAGTCAGCTTTTAGACACACTTATATTTGTTTTTATAGCGTTCTATGGTGTAGTAGATAATATATGGCTTATGGTACTGGCACAATATTTAGTTAAACTAATATTAGCTGTATTAGATACTCCGTTTTTCTACTTTTTTACAAGAAAAAAGGAATATTAAAAAGGACGTAAGGTGTTACCAGCACCTTACGTCCATACATCAGAGACAACACCTCTGACGCAGATAGTCACGCTCCGGAGCAATGAGCTATCTGCATTATTATATAATAAAACAGAGGTATTTGTAAAGTGTATAATGATGTAAAAAATGAAATGAAAGAGCTTTTGTTGAAAAAGGCGAGAGGATATGACGTTGAGGAAAAGGAAGTTGTTCTTGACAAAAATAAGCAAAACAGCGGAAAGGTAAAAATAACAAAAAAACACATTCCGCCAGATGTTAATGCAATAATGCTTGTGAGGAATTTAATAGACAATAATAAATGGTAAGCGCCGGTAAAGGCGCTTTTTGCGTGTAAGGAGAATAAAGTGAACACAGATATTGATATGAAGTTAGATGTATTAGGTACAGAGTATTTAATACTTGAGAGGTCGAAGAATGAGGACGAAATATTAGGAGATAACAGTGGTTATTGCGATAAAACTACAAAAAAGATTGTTATTGCTAAGCGTGATAGCGATAGTACATTAGGGGATTGGGACGCATACAGAAGGCATTGTTTAAGACACGAGATAATTCATGCCTTTATGTTTGAATCAGGTCTTGATAGTATAGAAAGTTATCCACTTGAATTTATGGTAGATTGGACTGCAATGCAGTTTCGTAAGATTCAACGGGCATTTGAAATTGCAGGGTGTGAGAGGTGATATTATGAAAAATAGAATAAAGCGTTACATCTTTATAATACGTTGGCTAAGGAAAAATAAACGCTGGTGTAATTGCCGCCATAAACGTCGAGCTTTGAATAGAGAATTAATAAAACGCTCAATGCCCTGTGTTTACCACCTGTGATATACAGTTTTTAGTAACAAGTAGGAGGTGGACTTTCAATGGCAAAAGGAAAATATCAAGAGTGGTTGACAGATGAGGGTCTGCTTCGATTAGAGGCTTGGGCGCGAGACGGATTGACAAATGAACAAATTGCTTCAAAAATTGGGGTTTCACGAAAAACACTTCAAGAATGGTGTGTAAAGTATGGTGACATTCGTGACACCTTAAAAAAAGGGAAAGAAATTGTTGACATAGAAGTCGAGAACTCTCTGCTAAAAAGAGCATTAGGTTATAAAAGCAAAGAGGTAAAAACGGTAGAATCAGCAAAAGGTATGGTTACAACTACTATAGAAAAGGATATTCCACCTGATGTAACGGCGTGTATAATATGGCTAAAAAATCGCCGTCCCGATAAGTGGAGAGATAAGCCTACGGAAAAGTCGAATAGTGAGGAAAATCAGCACGTTGTATTTGAGATAGTCGCAGCGTCGCAAGCAAAGAGGGATGAAGATGATAAGGAAACAGCTTCTGATTAATGATAAATACATTCCCTTTATAAATATAACGAACAGAGTGCAGATATTTTATGGAGGTTCGTCTTCCGGTAAGTCTTATTTTCTTTCTCAGAGAACGGTAATAGACGTTATGAAGGGTAGGAATTACCTTATTGTTCGTAATGTGGCACAGACGATTAGGAAGTCCGTATATAACGAAATTGTTAAGACCATAAATAACATGGGATTGACACATAAATTTAAAATATCTCGAAGTGAACTTATAATAACATGTAAAGATAACAATAAACAGATTATGTTTGCAGGTCTTGACGACGTTGAAAAACTGAAATCCATAACACCGATAAATGGCGTAATAACGGATATATGGATTGAAGAGGCAACTGAAACAGACGAGGCTTCATACAGACAGCTTACAAAGAGATTAAGAGGTATTTCAGATGTCCCAAAGCGAATAACTTTAAGTTTTAATCCGATATTACAAACTCACTGGATTTATAGAGAATTTTTCGGCAGATGGGACGATACAAAAGATATTTATAATGACGGACATTTACTCATAGTAAAAAGTACATACAAGGACAATCATTTTCTAACTGAAGATGATATATATGCACTTGAACACGAAGCAGATAGATATTTTTACGAAGTATATACGCTTGGTAACTGGGGTGTACTTGGTCAAGTTATATTTAAGAATTGGATTACAAAAGATTTATCAGCCATTCGCAATTCATTTGATAAGATTTACAATGGTATGGACTTCGGTTATAGTAATGACCCAAACGCATTAGTTAGAGTGCATGTTGACAATACCAAAAAAGAAATATATGTTTTTGATGAACTTTATCAAAATAAAATGTTATTAGACGAAATGATTGCAGCTGTTAAGTCAAAAATACCTGAAAATCAATATGTAACATGTGATAGTTCAGATGAAATGCTTATAGATGAAATGTGTAGACATGGTATAAAGGCATTACCAGCTATAAAAGGACCTGACAGTATTATGGCAGGTATATTGTGGTTACAAGGATATAAGATTATAGTCGATGTGAAATGTCAGCATTTCAAAAATGAAATTCAGACTTATCACTGGCAAGAGGACAAATACGGTAATGTATTAAATAAGCCTGTGGACAAAGATAATCATCTCATGGACGCTTTGCGATATGCGACAGAGCAAATACAGCGAGGTATGATTTCAGCAGGTAAAATTCGGAGGTTGTAATGTGCAATCATATATGGAAAAATGTTAATAATGTAAGTTTATGTATAAAATGCGGAGTTTGTATATGCAATGGTAAATTTGTTCAGTTTGATAGGAAAATAGTAAACAAATTAAGAAAGTTGGCAAATAAATGAGAAATAAATTGGAATTATACCCTAACTATATGTCAGAAACAGCAGCATTAGACGAAATTTCAACAGGCGGAGTTCTGACAGGAGATGATATTGATTTAACTTTTTTATATGACATCATCAATAAACATAAATTTAATTCAAAGTATAATTTAAAACTGTATGAACGGTATAGTAATTTACATAGCAGTATTCCTATATTTAATCGTACACCACGCTGGAGTGAAGAAGAAGATATAATTAACAATAAGATAAATAATGATTTTTTCTCAGAAATTATAGATTTTAAAGTTGGTTATTTTGCAGGTAAACCAATAGGATACAGTTACAGTGATACTGAGGAATCAGAACAGGAAACAGGTGGCAATGACGAAATAGACAAAGCAAAAAAGACACTTACTGATTTTATATACCGCAATAATATGTTTGATGTGGATATGGAAACAACAAAATACGCTGCTATATGTGGTTACTCAGGTCGGTTATTTTATATTGATATGGAAGGTGAAGAAAGTGTGATTTCGATACCGCCGTATGAAACAATAGTATTAACTGATTCAGAAGTGACAGAACCGAAATATGCTATTAGGTATTATCCTACAAAAACAATACAAAAACGTACTGTATGGAAAGTGGAACTGTATGACAGTAAATACATACATTATTATGAAGGGAATCTTGGACAGCTTACCTATAAAAACAGTCAAATACATTGTTTTGATTATTGCCCGTTACAGATAGTACCAAACAATAAGGAAATGCTCGGAGATGCTGAAAAAGTTCTAAGCCTTATAGATGCATACGATCGTTCCGTTTCGGATTGTAACAACGATGTTGAAAGTTTTGCGAGAGCATATATGATAATTGAAAATATTGCAATGACAGAAAGCGATATGGATGAAGCTCAAAAAACAGGTGTACTCAAATATTTTTCAGGTACAAAAGAAGGTAAAGTTTATTATTTAACAAAGGATATAAACGATACATTTACAGAAAATCATTTAAACCGTATAGAGAGTAATATTTACCGGTTTAGTAAAACTCCAAATCTTGATGATGAGGCTTTTTATTCGGCAAGCGGTATATCATTGAAATTCAAATTACATGGACTTGAAACAAAATGCGGTATGTTTCAGGCAAAAATGCAGGCAGCAGATAATTATATGTTTAAAGTATTGTCAAGTAGCTGGAGTAAAAGACAAATTACAGTTGATCCACTGCAATGTGTTGTCACATTTAAGAGAAATTTCCCACTTGATATAATGAGTGAGGCACAAGCAGCACAGACATTGATAAATGCAGGTTTCCCACAGTCAGAGGCGTATTCATTAGCGTTGCAAAGTGTAGACGATGTAGATTATATTATGCAACTTATAGAAAAAGAAAAAAATGATATTCCGAGTTTGCTTGATAATGACATTGACAATATAGATGACGAAATGCAGCAAGAACAGGAATTTACTTCTGAAGACGAGGAAAACAACGACAACCAAAGTAAGAAAGATAGCAACAATATGTTGAAGGGTGTGGTTGAATGGCTGAAAAACTTGGTCAAATAGAAAAAGCATTAGTACAGTTAAGGCGTATAGCAGAGCATAGAGATGCTGGAGCTGAACAGGATATACGCAAATTATATAAAGAGTGTGTAACTGAACTACAGGGGTTTATTGGTATTGAGTATGCTAAATATGGTAAAGATGATGGAACTCTTGATTATTCTGTTTTAAGAAATAAGAGTAAACAGGCAAAATTCCTTGAAGAGTTACTTGCTCATATTGATACACTTACTCCACAGGTAAGAAATGTAATACAAGATATAATGGAAGAAACATATAAGTTGTGCTATGGTGGTATGGTAGATGCTGTTATAAGTTCTGGACAAGTAGAAAAAAAGGTAGTTAAAGATTTAGAACCGTTAAAAGGAATATCGGCACGTACAGTTACACAGGCTGTTAAAAATCCAATAGATAAATTAACCCTTAATGAAGTTCTTGAAAGACATCGCAAGGATGTTATATATAAAATCAAGAAAACGGTAACTCTGGGTATAACTAATGGCGATTCAATGCCTACAATGGCACAAAAAGTATCAGAATACCTAGATAAGGATTATAAAAAATCTGTAAATGTTGTTCGAACTGAGGTGCATAGAGTACGCGAAACAGCCTTTGATGACGCTGCAAAAAAATCTGATGATGCTCTTTTAAGAGCTAAGACAGGGTATAGAATGGTTAAAATATGGCGTACAATGAAGGATAGTGCAGTAAGAGATACAAAGGACGCTAATCATGTAAAAATGGATGGTGTTACAATACTGCAAGACGAAAAGTTTGTTCTAAGCAGTGGTGCAAAAACGGATTGCCCGGGAAAATCTGGTGTTGCAGCAGAGGATTGTAATTGCAGATGCTTCCTTTCAAGAGATATGATGAATGATGAGGAATTTTATAAGGCGACAGGTAGACATTTTGATGATAAAACCTTTGACATTTCGGATAAAAATGTTATAATTAAATCAGGAGCTAAAAGCGGTGCACTTGACCCGGAAAGTGATAAGGCATTTGACCATGCAGATAGATATTATAAATCTGTTCGCCGTATGACAACAGATGTCAAAAGGATTTCTCAAAATACTGGATTTTCAAAAAAAGATATAAATGCAGTAAAGAATTTTATTTTTATAGAGAAGCACGATCTAGGTGGTAGTGAAAAAGAATATTTTGCTCCGTCTTATGAAATGGCACAAACGTGGCAAAGATTGATTGATGGAAAAAATATACAACAGCACGATTTAACATTGATTAAACACGAACTTATGGAACGCGAATTAATATCAAAAGGTATGACGCAAGACGAAGCTCATAGACTTACATCTGAAAAATATAATTACAAAGAGGAGTGTGAAAAATATTATGGTTCGCTTAAAAAAAGTAAAAAAGACCGATAATTATATTGAGGCATACTATATTCCAGAAAACACCTCTGAACAGGGTTATATTAAATTAGATGCTCATACAGGAAAAGATTTAGAGGTTAGAAAAACACCATCTGATGATAGTTTAAATTGGTATTATAGATATGCACGGCGTTATTTAAAGCAAGTGCTTGAAGGTACGGCAAAATTAGAAGAAGAACGGTTAGTTATGTGGTATTAGTATGAAAATCAAATAAAATGAGTAAACACGCCTTTGGGCGTGTTTTTTTCTTATGCAAAAATAAAGGGGTTGATAAAATTGAATTTTGGTGGAATACCGCCTTAGCACATAGGCATTAAGCCTATGTGCTTTTATAATGCCCTTGAATACGGCGTTAAACTGTTCGTTAAATACTTTTTATAGGAGGTAAACAAAATGGGTATATTTGGACTTGGTAAAGGTGGCCCGGATGATGGTACAGGCAAGGAAAAGCCCGACAATTCTGACGGAATTAAGGACGATAAGGGCGAAGAAACTATCGGGGACGATGGAAAAGAAAAGCCAGACGCTAAGAGAAAGGACGGCGGCAATACAAGCGAATACAGCGAGGAAACCGTAAAGGAACTTATCAAGAACGCAATTACAGAGGCAACAAGAGGTCTTATTGCAGACAACAACACGCTTAAAGAGCAAATTAAGGAGTTATCACGCAAAGGGCTAAAGCCTGAACAAATTGCAGAACTTGAGAAAAAGGACAGAGAAGATGCACAGAATAAGCGAGAAGCTGAGATTACCGAACGTGAAAATCGCTTCTATGCTTTAACGGCAATTAAAGAAGCAGGACTTGACGATGGCGGCAAAACAGCGTTGGAATTAATAAATCTTGTTATGGGTAAAGATCAGAATGAGATTGATTCTAAGGTTAAGACGCTTAATAGTCTTGTTAAAAATATGGTAAAAACTGAAGTCGATAAAACTTTTAAAGATAATGGCAGAGCTCCAAAGAGCAGTGATGACAGTAAGGATAAAGATAATACTATAGCTAAGAAGCTTGGCAAACGTACAGCTGAAGCTAATAAAAAGGCACGTAGCGTACTCGATATGTATATAGGAGGTAATAAGTGATGAAATTTGAAACAACGCAGACGGTTGCGGAAGTGAATATTCTATTGAATGATCATTATGTGGGTATTCCGTATGATTGTTCATCAATTACAGAAAATTCTGGCGAAGTAATCAAGGCGGGTACAGTTATTCCTGCAAATGATGACACTGCTGTGGGTATTCTTTTACACGATGTAAATAAGAAAGAAAATCCAAATGGCACTATTATTGTTCACGGTTTTATAGATGCCGCAAAGATGCCGGAAATGCCAGCATCAAATGCTATATCGGCACTAAAACTTATTTATTTTGCAAATGTTGCAGATATGCTGATAACTGAAAATACAGAACAGGAGGATAATGCTTAATGAATTTAACAGATATTTTTAATGCTGAGGCAGTAGCAGCTAACTATACGGAAGCAGCAAGTAATAAACAACCGTATCTTGGAAGTGGTTTTTTCCCGGCTCAAAAGAAAAACGGCTTGGACCTTAAATGGATAGTAGGTTATAGAGGACTTCCTGTTACACTTATGCCAAGTAATTTCGATGCAAAATCAACGATGAGAAATAGAATTGGTATAGGTGTTAATGAAACTGAAATGGCATTTTTCAGAGAATCAATGCTTGTTTCTGAAAAAGATGAACAAGAAATTGCAAGAGTGCAAGATTCGAATGATCCGTATGCAGCAGAAGTGCTTGACAGAATATTTGATGACGCTCAAACACTTATTGACGGTGCTGATGTAGTATCTGAAAGAATGAGAATGCAGCTTCTTGCACCATTGGGAGGAAAAATAGGTATTGAAATTCAAGCGAACAACGTCAATTATACCTATAATTACGATAAAGATGGAAAATGGAAAGAAAATCATTATTGCCGTATAGTAGGTGAAGATGATGTATGGACAGCTTCAGAGACCTGTGATCCTATGAAAGACCTTGAAGATGCTTTAGACGCACAAGAAAGTGCGAATGGCACTCGTCCTGAAATTTTGCTCATGTCAAAAGCTACATTTAATCTTATTAAGAACAGTGCAAAAGTAAGAAGTGGTATACTTGCACAGAACACAACGGCTAATGTGAATTATACAACTGCAAGAGTTAAATCCTATGTACAGGAAGAACTCGGTGTAAGTTTGGTAATATATACTAAGCGTTATAAGGATGAAAGTGGAAATACACAAGCTTTTTATCCGGATAATGTTATCATGATGTTGCCAAATGGCTCAATAGGCAAGACATGGTACGGTACAACTCCTGAGGAAAGAACACTGTCACAGAAAGACAGTGCAAATGTTTCTATTGTAAATACAGGTGTTGCTGTAGCGGTGACTATTACTGATGATCCTGTAAATACAAAAACAACGGTATCTGAAATTGTTCTTCCGTCTTTTGAAAGAATGGAAGAATGTTACGCATTGGAGGTGAAATAAAATGGCAACTCTAACATACAAATATCCTGTTAAAATTAACGGTAAGATATATAAAGAGGGTGAAGCTGTTGACGAACAGCTTGTTGCCGATAGTGCAAAGGAAATAAATGGACAGTCTTCTGAACAGTTTGAAGCTCATAACCACATAGATGATAGTGAGAACGGCAGTGAGGATATAAATGCCGATATTGAATTGACGGAAATGTCTTTATCGCAATTAAAGCAGTTCGCTAAGGACAATGGTTTTGATATTACGGGTCGTACAACCAAGGCTCAGATTATTGAAGCTATTGAAAAGGCTTGACAATATGACAGTTGAGGATATAAAAGAAATTGGTATTCTTTGCGAGGACACATCTGAAATGACCTGTCTCATGGTTGAATGTGCTGTAGAATGGCTTGCGGCTCATACCACACTACAAATCAGTGTAAATGATATACAGGCATTGAAGAAATTACCCAGCAGTGCTAAGTTGTTCATTATAAAATATATAGAAATATCGAACAGGGAAGCAGGGGTTGCAAGTGAAAGCTTGGGAGGACTAAGTCAATCGTTTGATTCATCAACGGACAATCAAACACTTATCTGGAGTTTGGCGGAGGAATTATTGTCACAGTATTTAAAATCAAGAAATTCTTTTATTCCAGCAAAAAGAAAGTGGAGATGATATTATGGGTGTTAAAGTCACAACTAAAAAAAACAATTTCCCTAAAATGGAAATCTCTTTAAAATCGTTGAACGGTAAAAAGGTGAATGTAGGTGTATTAGGTGGTGGTGAAAACGCATGGCTTGCGGGAATTCATGAATATGGCTGTAATATACCAGTTACAGAAAAAATGCGCAAGTACTTGCATAGTCAAGGATTACATCTAAAACCGACAACCACTGAAATACATATTCCTGAGCGTTCTTTTCTTCGTACAGGTCACGATACTTATATTGAAGAAATCTTGAATAAAATTGATGCACTTATGACATCAGTAGCAGGTGGCGATATGAGTTCTGATGAGATTTGTCAGATAGTAGGAGACTTGTTAAGTTCTAAGATTAAATACTTTGCAAGAGAACTGAGTGATCCGCCAAAACATCCATTTACTATAGAACAAAATGGAGGAAAAACAAATCCTTTAATTGATAGTGGAAGTATGATAGGTTCTATAAGTTATGAGGTAGAATAATGAAACTATATAATTTTACACGCCTTATTTCTAAGTACAAAACTACTTTTGAGATAGTCGATAAAAAAGGTGGTTATTATAATGGTGGAATATGGGAACCTGGCGAAAGTGAAACAATAAAAAAACAGGGTGCTATTGTACCCATGTCTGAAAGAAAGCTTTATCAACAAGGCGGTACATATACTACACAGGACAGGGAATTGTATATGTTTGAAAAAATACCTGAATCACTTTCGGATAATTATGTTATTTATAAGGGAAATAGATACAAAATAGAAGAAGAAACAGATTACAGTGAATACTCGGACGTATATGTTTATGTCTTAAGGAGAGTGAGCACGGTTGATTGATTTTGAAAATGTTAGAAATACGATAGTGAAGGCACTTAAAGAATATTTAGGTTGTGAGGTGGTTTTAGCAAATCAAACAGCTCCGATACCCAAATATCCTTATGTGTCTTTTTCTGTTACAACTCCATTGGTGGCAAATGGAGGTACTTGGGGACGGTGTGATGATGGGAAAGACCGAAAACAGATAGAGCAAATATGGAGTATAACAGTTCAATCTGATAATACTCAAGAATCTGTTGATATGTGTTTAAAAGCATATAATTGGTTGGACCATATAGGTACACAATTTTTGAGTGATAACAAAATTGTTGTGCAGCGTTTAGAAAACATAACAAATAGAGATAACTTATTGTCTGTATATTATGAATATCGTAACGGATTTGATGTTGTATTTTCGCTTATGGATGAAATTAATGTTAATGAAATTGATGAGGGTGAAATTGAAACAATAATAATTGGGAACAAGGAAGGAATGGAGGTTATAACGTGAAAACAAGAGATGTTACAGTGAACATATCCGATGTAAAGCCTATTGGCTCTGCTGGATTTGGTATGCCTTTAATAGTTATAGGCAATCAAGAAGAAGAGATTGAATATACCGAATGTGAAGATATAGATGGTGTAGTGACGGCTGGATTTGAAGAAAATAGCGATGTTTATAAAGCGGCATTGCTATTATTTCAGCAAGTAAATAAACCTGAAAAGATTGCAGTGCATGCAAGCACAAAAACAATAGCAGAATTGCTGCCGGATATAAAAGATAAGGAATGGAGACAACTTATTACTCCTAATATAGACAATAGCGAAATTACAGCTATTGCAACTTACATAGAAACAACAACTGATAAGATGTATTTTGTAAGTTATGCCGTAGAAACAGCACAGACGTTGTCTAATGAAGAATTCAAAAGTGCTGTTGAATCTATACTAACTCCTTTAAAAGGATTTAAGCGTACAGTGATGTTTTATTATGATAATGACAACGTAGACACACCGGAAGCGGCTCTTGTAGGTGAAACGGCCGGCAGATTGCCAGGTAGTTTTACATATAAATTTAAAACACTTAATGGATTAAAGCCTGTATCATTAAATGCTGAAAAAATTAAAATACTGGAAGAAGCCAATTCATTTACTTATGTTGAAACAGCCGGTGATTATATAACTTCAGAGGGAAAAACTGTAGGCGGTGAATATATTGACGTTATTGACGGCAAGGATTGGGTATTGCAGAATATTGCATATAAGGTGCAGAAACTGAAAAATACCACTCCTAAGGTTGATTATACGAATGTAGGAATTACACTGATTGAAAATGCAGTTATCGGAGTTTTATCAGAGGCGTTTTCAATGGGTATTATTGCACCGAAAGAGGAAAATGATGCTTTGGGTGCTTATTCTACTTCTTTTAAAACAAGAGGAGAAATGCCGACCGAAAAGCGAGCAGAGAGAGAATATGACGGCGGTACATTTACATTTGAACTTGCTGGTGCAATACACACAACAACGATAAATGGAACAGTAAGTGTGTAAAGGAGGAAAAACACTATGGATATTTACAATGCAAAAGATTGTGTTATCACATTTAATGATGTAGCCATAACGTGCTTAGGAGAAGATATGGTTACAGGCGAAAAAGATGAGGATAATTTCGAAACTACCGTTGGAGCTCAGGGAGATGTGGCAATTAGCGAGGTTAATAACACATTAGGTACAGTAACACTAACGGTATTGCCAAATTGTCCGCAGAAGGCTATGTTGATTGAAGCTTGTAATAACGGTACCATTGCACCGTTATGGATAAAAAATCCATCTATAGGTGAGCGTTTTGGAGGTACACAAGCAAGAGTAATTAAGGCTCCAAAATCAGATCATGGTAAGACAGTATCTTCAAGAGAATTTCAGTTCAAAGTATTTGATTATATAGTTGAAAATATATAATAATGCAGTAAGCAATTACAGATAAGGAGAGATAAAATGGCAAAGAATATTAATTTCTATCAAAGAAAAAAAGTAATAAATGGAATAGAGTATACGGCACAATTCAATGGAATGTCAGCTGCTCTTGATGCAATCGATGAAAATTATATAGACGGTTCAAGTAACATCAGTATGAATAAACTTGCGAAATATATATTGGAAAATGTTATTATTGAGCCTAAAGGACTTACACCGGATGATTTTGAAACGATAGAAGAGCTTAATGCTGTAGTTAAGTTTGGAACAAACGTAATGCAGGGCAAATTTCGAAACAAGGAATAAGAGTTTATATGAAGCAAAGCAGAAAGCAATAGATAATTGGAACATGTGGCGTTTAGTTCTTTCTGATGGTGGTCTTGATTATAATACTGTTTTTCATCAAATGCTGCCTTCTGAAATTGAAGAGGCTAACGCTGCATTAGATAGGATGATTGAATTGAGTAAAAAGAAATAGTTCGTAAAGGGGGTGTTTTGGTGGCGAATAAAAATATTGTTCGAGAAGATGTTGTACAAATAGGTTTTGAAGTTGAAGATATTCCTTTTCGGGATATTATAGAAGACATAAATAATATGAGATCATCTTTAACAGAAACTGTAACAGATGGTGAGAACTCGCTAACTGATATGGCAAATGCAGCAAATAAACTTGGGAAGGAAATGACAGATGCTATAAATAGCGGTAATAATGAAGTTAAAGAACTAACAAGTGGTGCTCGAAATATGAGCAGCGAGTTAAAGAAATCTGCTGATAAAATTTCTGAATCATTTGACGATATTAATAACAGTGCAAATACTATAAAGAAAAGTATTGATACTATAAAGCCCAGCATAGATTCCAACCAAAGAAGTGCTAATAGCTTTTTAAATAAACTTAAAGATATAGCTTCTGCTGGAATAGATAAGGTTAAGCATCCAATTACGACTGTTCAAAATGCATTGGGCAGTGCAAAAAAAGCCGCCGAAGAGTTTGTTACAAAACTTAGAGATATAGGTAAAACGTCAGAAGAAAGTTCGGAAACGGCCGAAAAGTCTTTTTCGAACATGGCATCAGGATTGGAAAGCCTTAAATCTTTGGCTGGTGGATTGGGTATAGCGTTAGGACTTAAATCAGTATGGGACAATGTAAATGACAATACTAAGGCAATAAACCAGTTTAGAGCAGCCACTGGAGTAAGTTCTGAAGAAGCGAAACAGTATGGAGAAGATATTAAAAACCTATATAAAAATGGTATGGGAGACAGTATATTAGATGTTTCATCTGCAATGATAGCCGTTAAAAATAATACAAAAATGGCTGGAGAAGAGATATCTAAGACAGCATATAATGCACTTTTGCTATCAGATACCTTTGATTTTGATGTGAATGAGAGTGTGCGTTCAGCACAGATGCTTATGTCACAATTTGGATTGTCAGGAAATGAAGCGTATAATCTTATTGTTCAAGGAGCTCAAAATGGACTTAATAAAAATGGTGATTTACTTGATACAATAAACGAGTATTCAGTACATTACAAACAATTAGGTTTTTCAGCTGAAGAAATGTTTAATAGTTTAGTAAATGGTGCTGCAAACGGTACTTTCAGTGTAGATAAACTGGGTGATACTGTAAAAGAATTCGGTATTCGTGTTAAGGATGGTTCAGATACTACTATTGAGGGATTTAAAATAGCAGGATTATCCGCAAGCGAAATGGCAACGAAATTTGGTAAAGGCGGCGAAACAGCAAAACAGGCCTTTATAGAAACAGTAAATGCCATAAAAAGCATACAGGATCCTATACAACAAAATATAGCAGGCGTCAATCTTTTTGGTACTATGTGGGAAGATTTGGGTGCAGACGGAGTTTTTGCATTAGCTAATATAAACGGTGAAATAAGTGGTACGAGCGATGCACTTAAAGAACTGTCTGATATAAAATATGACGATGCAAGCTCAGCACTTACACAACTTGCAAGAACTATTAATGTTGAATTTGCAGATGCTGCGAGTATAGCAGTAAATTCACTGATACCTGCCATCGAATGGGTATCGGATTTAATAAATGAAAATTCTGATGTTATATCAAAAGCGATGCCATATTTGTTAGGATTTATTGGTACCATACTGTTGATTAAAGGTATTTTGTCAACACTTAATATATTTTCAGGTATATTTGGAGGTTCATCAGATAATAACCCAGTAGGAGGTTTGTTAAGTATATTTAAGGACTTAGCTAATGTTAAACCTACCACAGTATTAAAAGGTATTGCTAATATGATGATTATTATAGGAGGATTAACAGTATTAGCAGTAGGATTAATGGCACTGGCACCATATGTATCAGCATTAACAGATATTAAATCAATAATTAAATTGATTTCTGTAATTACTGTACTGGGAATTGTAGGTTCAGCTTTAGCAGCTTTAGCAGGTTTGGTGGGTAACATTCCAGTATCTAGTGTTGCTTTAGGTCTTGCAAACATAGCAATTATTGTAACAGGAATGTCGGCACTATTTTTACTAATAGGTGCAGTATCTTTGATAAATTTTGATATTAATGCAATTATGCAAATTATAAAGATAATTGCAGTTTTAGGCACTGTAGGTACAGCATTATCAGTATTTGCCGGTATAGCAGGAATGATACCGATTCCAGCAGTACTTTTGGGTATTGCTAATATCGCTATTGTAATTGGTGGAATTACAGCTGTGATAATTGCATTTGGGGCATTATCAAAAATACCGAATTTTGATGAATTTATATCTACAGGCGGTGAGACACTGGCCCAAATATTTAATGTTATTGGAAATATTGCAGGTTCATTGATAGGTGGTGTTGGAGAAGGTATATCAAATTCATTACCTATGATAGGCGAAAATTTATCTGCGTTTGCCGAAGCAGTAGAACCAATGTTTACTATATTAAGCGGTGCAGATGTGAGCGGTATAGGAAGTTTCTTTACAGCTATTGGCGGTTTTATACTCACGATGACAGGTAATGATATATTAAGCATCTTTACTGGTGGCTTGGATTTAGTAGGACTTGGAGGTCAACTGACAGAATTTGCAAATAGTGCGGAAGGCTTTTTTATAAAAATTGCAACATTTCCTGAAAATGGATTTTCAAATGCAGCGTTGTTATTTCAGTCTATATCAGATATAGGAAACGTACCAAATACCGGAGGTATAGCACAGTGGTTCAGTGGAACAAATGATTTTGAAGCGTTAGCTAAAGGATTACAACAATTATCCAGCGATGAAGTTATGACTTTTTTTAATAAAGTGTCAAGTTTATCGCCCGAATGTTTTAATAATGCAAAAAGTTTATTTCAATCTATATCAGATATAGGAAACGTACCAAATACCGGAGGCATAGCACAGTGGTTTAGCGGAACAAATGATTTTGAAGGTATGGCCCAGAAGTTACCGCCTTTTGGTGAATCGATGGCTAAATTTTATAATTCAATTTCTTCAATAGAAGATTTTAGCAAAATATCATCATTGTTTGAAGCTATGAAAGGAATAGGAGAAGCATTTCCTAATACTGGGGGCATAGCACAATGGTTTTCAGGGGAAAACGATATTTCTGGTATAGGAACTAAGCTAAAGGACTTTGGAGATAATACAAAAGAATTTTTTAGCGGTGTATCGGCTCTCAATGTTGATAATTTAAAAGGTGTTTTTGAAGCAGTTAAATTAGCAGGTGAGAGTGCACAATCTGATCTTAGTAGTTTACCTGATAAAGGAACACAAATGACAACATTCATGAATAATGCAAAAGGCTTTTTTGACGGAGCAGGGGAAATTACCACACGATTAGAAGCAGTGAATAGCGTTGCGACAACTTTGCAAAACTTCTTTAATATAATCAGCGGTATTGTAAACACAAGTTTAACAGATATAAACAGTGGATTACAGACAACAGTGATGTTGATAACAACATCTGCAAGTAGTTTTAATGCGTTTGGTGTTATAATTGTAACTTCTACGCAAATGGGAGCTATGGCATTTGTATCACTACAAACAGAGGTATATACAAGCACGCAAAACATATTAACAACGATATTATTAACTTCTAAGCAAGTAGAAAATATAGCTAAAACAAGCACACAAAACATTCTATCAATAGAAACAAGTACGGTAGAAACTTTTAATAATAATCTATCATCAGGGCTTAAAAAAGCAGTTATTGTGGTTAGAGATGCTTCTGTACAAATAAAATCTGAAATTGATAAATTAAAGAATGCATTTAATTTTTCGTGGACCTTGCCTGAAATAAAATTACCACATTTTAAAATAAATGGAAAATTTTCAATTAACCCTCCATCAGTACCATCTTTTGGTGTAGAATGGTATCGTGATGGCGGTATTATGACTAATCCTACTATGTTTGGAATTAATAACGGTAAGGCAATGGTAGGCGGAGAAGCCGGAGCTGAAGCTATTTTACCATTAGATAAATTTTGGACTAATTTAAAACAATATACAGAAAAAAGCCAAACAGACAATCGACAAACTGCATCAAATTTTTATGATGAAACAGTGAACCAAAAGACACATAAAGAGTACAATACATATAGTCCTATATTTAATCTTTCAATTACAGGGTCTAATGAAGATCGTATAATGGAAAGAAAGGTAAAAAAATGGGTTAAAGAAGCTATGAGTGATATATTTGAAAGCATGTCAAGAAGAACAGAACTATAGAACAAAGGACGTATATACGTCCTTTGTTCTGTTTTTATAAGGAGAGATATTTATAATGGCACTTATAAATGGTATATATGTACACGTTTTAAAAGAGGATCTTGATAGACCTATCAGTAAGAGTACACATTCTGTAGAGGAAGGAATTGATATTACTGATACGATTAAGGTTAAATCAAAGACATTATCATTGCAAGGGAAGATTGTGGATTATACTGCAAATTCTACAGAATTGGGCGGACAGTCAAAACTTAGTATTAAAGCGTGGATATCTCTCGTTAAGAAAGATTACAGCAAATTTGATACTATGAGTTTTGAAAAGTTAAATAATGAGTTGCTTGCTTTTGAAAATGGTACACAATGGGTTGATACAGGTGACATTCGTTATATTGACGAAACAGGAGTACCTGTACCGATTGCAGAGAATAGTAGTAATATAAAATCTGTTGTATTTGAGGTTAGCATGCCGTATGAGGGTAAAGTTAGAATTCAAAACGCCTATAAAGATATATGTGCTTTTGATATAATAAATAAATCTACAACAGGATATACCGTCAGAGATTATTGGGCTGATGCTGAGGAATTAAGCGATATTGTATTGAGTAATACATATAATGATAAGCGAGGAAGAATACGTACAGAGTTTATAAATTATGATACTATACAGAGCAGTCTGTCGCAAAGCAGTGTAAATCGAACGGCTTATTGGGTGATACAACAATTAAATGCATTTGCGGAGTCAGGGGCATTGATAAAATTTGAGGGAAGGAATTTACTTGAAAATTACCAAATAGTCAGTTTCCAAACATTACATCCAAATACAATAGCAGGCGGTGCTGAATTTACAATGTCGCTTGAGGAGTGCCGAATGACTGCTAATTCATATGATGCAAGTGAATTAAACAATGATAATGTTGACAGCAGTATGAAAGACGGAGGTATTCAACAAGTTTCAACGGGAGACAATTCTGAAGTTTGGTACACAACACAGCCAGGAGATACAGTATGGGGATTAGTTGCGGCAGATGATGCTGATTACAAAGACTTGAAAAGAGAAGCGATTGATGGCAAAAACTATTCAGCTATAGACTGGGTAATGGCTAAAAATCCTGACGCTTTTTATACACCGGGTGATTTTAGAACAATGAAGGATTATGTGAAAATATTGCTTGGGATGAGGTGAGGATATGGCAATTCAAAAAGATAGAATACTTATAGAAAAACACAATATTCCATACCGCTTTACTATTGCATTGCCGAGAAACGTATACGTACTTGAAGTGAGGTACAATGAAACAGTTGATTTATTTACTATAGGACTATATGAATCGAGTAAATTAATTTGTATAGAGCCTATAATTTATGGTGCACAACTTTTTAAGTATTTGTATAAGCCGGGTATATTTCCGTCATTGTGTATAATTCCGAAGGGAAATACTGGTACAGAAAGACGGGTCACTTGGGATAATTTTAATGAAACAGTTTTTCTTGAAATAGAGAATATGGGTGATTAAATGGCTACTGAGAGAATTATTGATGGATGTAGTATAGATAAAACTTCAAAATTGATAAGTGCTTTAAATATTGCTTTGTCACAAGAGGGAAAAGCAGAAGTTCAAAAAGGTCAATTTGGTTTTAAGGCTATAATTGAAACAGATAAAACAAGATTAACAAATGATGTACTTGATTTTGAGTATGATATTCCATTTGATGATGATATAATCCCCAATGAATCGGAAATAACCATATACAATCTAAGTGATGAAACCATAAATAATTTTAAAAAAGACAATGAAATTACAATTTCAGCAGGTTATGGTACTGACATAGGAATTATTCTCCATGGAAAAATATCAAAAGTAAAGACGGTACATGAAGAATGTGACAAAATTACAACTATATATGTACTTGATAATTTTGATTACAAAGATGGAAATATTGTTGAAAATACTTTTGAAGCAGGTACAAAAGCAAGTTATATACTCAAAACATTGCTTGAGATGGTAGGCTTACCTATTGCGGTTTTCAGTATAAAAAGAGATCATAGTTATGAAAGTGCCACTACTGTAAAAGGTAGTATTACGGAGAATATAAAAACATATGCTCAAGTGTGTGGTTGTTATGTGTGGGTAAATAAGCAACAAATTTACTGTCGTCCGCCGGGTGATGGTGATAACATTCACTTTACCGTATGTGCTAGTACGGGAATGATAGGAAGTCCTGAGCCATTTGAGGAAACAAATACTTACGAAGAATATAAGGACAATGTGACAGGATATAATATCAATATGCTTGCACAACATCACATGACCACTGCTTCAATCATTGATGTTGACAGTATCCGGTGCAAAGGTGGATTTATAGTCTGCAGTGGTTCACATTCGTATGATGGATTAAGTGCTATAACAAAAATTAAATGCATTGAAAAAATTACAACTGAAATAGTACAACTTGACAGTGAAATATCAAGTTCAGGTTCTTCAAATGTTATTGACAGTGCTGTACAGTGGGCGGTGTCAATAGCAAATGATGATAGTCACAGATATAGTCAAGAGACACGATGGGGACCTCATTATGATTGCTCGTCATTCGTGATAAGTGCATATCAACAGGCAGGAATACAAGTAAAAAATAAAGGAGCATCATACACAGGTAATATGTATGATGCTTTTATTGCGTGCGGATTTACGGATGTTACAAGTTCGTGTAATTTGTCAAACGGTGAAGGTATGAAAAAAGGTGATGTACTGTTAAATATAGAGCATCATGCAGCATTAGTACAAAAAGATGGAGGAACAACCGTAGAGGCAAGAGGTAAAGATTATGGAATTGTTGAAAATGTTCCATACAGAAATTATCCATGGAATCATGTATTAAGATATTCAAAAGCAGACGAATCTACTTTGACTGGAGAATGGGTTACAGGGCACATGGCGACAACTTATGGTAATACAAGTAGTGATGATAATGGTATTTGCGGTTGGAAT
>CALXQE010000039.1 GCA_944390495.1 uncultured Clostridia bacterium | reverse complement strand
ATGCCGAAGCACGTACAGACGTACGTTTACAGCAGTTCACATCTAACTATACTCAGTTAGGTGTTCGTTTAGACAGAAACGTAAACTGGGGAACGGATTATCCAGGTATTATGAAAGCCAATGGTTTAAATGGTTTCAGCGCAGGATCCGATACACCATCTACTCCATCAACTCCTGATACTGGTTCTTCTGTATCTGGTAAATCCGTAATGGAATTAGCTACTGAAGTATTACAGGGGGTTCATGGTGATGGCGATGTTCGCAAGGCAGCTTTAGGCGATATGTATGATGCTGTTCAGGACGAAGTAAACCATCGTTTAACTGCTAGCGTTGATACTTTGGCGCAGGAGGTTATTAATGGACGTTATGGTGATGGAGACGCTAGAAAAGCAGCGCTTTGGACTCGTTATGACGAAGTTCAGAAAAAAGTAAATGAAAAGTTAGGCGCTTCTTCTAAGCAGTATTATACTGTCGTTAGTGGCGATAATTTAACGAAGATTGCTAAGAAATACGGCACTACTGTAGCACAGCTTCAGTCTTGGAATGGAATTAAGAACGCCAACTTGATTTATCCAGGTCAGAAGTTACGAGTTAAATAATGTATAATAATAAAGATAGAAGGACTGCTAAGAAGAAATCTCCTAAGCAGCCCCCTATCAAAACAAAACAACAATTTGTGTGGCTATACAATATTTAAAAATACAATGTTTTTTATTTTATTATAATATGTTATAATAAGTACGAAGGATGACTTCGATAGTATTATAGAAAATAGGCTCGATTGATTTGATTCGATCGGGCTTATTTTTTTGAGTAAAATAAAAAAGGGTTATCTAAGATATTAACTTAGGTAGCCCTATTTTTTTACGGTATGAATTAATACGGTTTGCTTCTATCAATCTTATTTACAGAAGCCATGAATAAAGCTTCCTTTTCTGTATCACATAACCTGTTTTCCTTAATCCTCATTCCTCCGCCATTATCAAATTTGATTGTATACATCCCACCACTATACTTGAGAACTGTCGCTCTTTTAACGAATATAGATGACTCCACAAAATACACTGTATCACCTGGTTTATATTTTGGTCTTGGCATATAATCAACTCCTAGTCTGTAATAAGGAAAGGGGAAGTACGATATGTACTTCCCACGAGTTCTATTCTCCCTATTGACTTGCTGAATCATTATGTTTTAGTTTTTTAGGATTTTAAGTGTATTGATGACAAATCAAATGTTAATGTTAAATGGTCTATCATTTCATACCACTCAATTTCAATACATCTAAAGGGAGAAAAAGGAACACTATTATTGTAGCAGAGAAATGTATAAAGGTCAAATTATTTTTCGTTGTCTGTTCGCCCTATTTTGGCTTATATCAAGCGGATAACATTAAACAGGTGTTATCAGTCGTTTATACTGTTTTCGCTCCATATAAGCTAAAATACGTGGCGTATGAATGATATATGGTGGCGTATGGTGGCGTAATGGTGTTTGTATTCACATGTATAGAAAGCCTATCTCATTTTACGCCATTAAATCTAATTTCCTACACCAATTTTACGCCAAATTTAAGGAATGATATGCCAATTTACGCCAATTTATGCCAAGTCCTATTTCCGTAAATTTAAATTTTTCCCTTAAATTCAACATTTTTTAGATCACAATAATTTGAAAAATGAGTACATCATTATCGTTAATGTTTGTAAATAGTTCTCATTTTATCAATATATTTTTTTAATCTCTTATGGTTTTACACCAGCAATACACCAGCTATGAAGGCAAAATATCATAGGACGATTCATCTAGTTTGTTTAGCACATCCAAAGGCTGCGTATCCTTATTAGAAGGGATAACGGAGACATAAACATCCATTGTCACCTTTATTGATTTATGTCCCATTATCTCTTTCAGCTTTTCACAAGGAACGCCTAATTCAGCACATCTCGTAGCAAATGTATGGCGTAATGTGTGAAGTCCAAATGAAGGGAAATCACTATAGCCAGCTTCTCTGATAGCCTGAAATATCTTAGTCATTTCTCCAGCAATCTGCGCTCTGGTTATTCCTGTACCAGTCCTGGTGAGATACAAGAGGTCGTCAAATTCGTCTATCTTTGTATATGACTTATTATTCTTTTGGAGTTTGTTTGCCTTCAACAGCTTAAGAAGTTGTAACTGATTTTCAATCATCTTTTTTGCAGTCTTATTTAGAGGTATATCTCTAGCACTGTTGTATTTTGGATTCTCAAACTTATATTTCTTCCCGTTATCATACAACCCTCTAGTCGACTTATATTTTAGTTGCCTTTGTACATGCAGTACATCATGTTCTAGATCAATGTCAGAAATACGTAATCCAAAAACTTCGCCTGCTCTCAAACCCGTATTTAAAATTAATATCAACATATCTCCGAATAACGATATTCCACAATATTCCTGAAATAGGATCTGCTGTTCTACGCTCAATGGGTGTACTACTTTTGGATCTTTAGCATATATGGATGATTTCAATGAACGAATGAAATTATAGTTGGTAATCCCATTCATGACAGCAACATCATATGCATTTAATAATACTGCCCTAAGTGTAGTACATATCGATTTACTATATGTCCTAGATATTTCATTAAATGTCTTTTGGATATCAAGAGGAAGTATTTTAGCAACCATTGCGATGCCTAAAGGTGTATTTCTGATAAGACGCTTATAACAAGCAAGATAGTTGTCTTTTGTATCTTGTTTCAGATTCGGTCTGAACTCCTGAAAGGTAATATCAACCAGCTCATTCAAAGTAATTTTTGTACTAGCTGCACTATTCATCATCAATGCGTCTTTACCAATTTCTTCTTTGACCGCTGCTCTCAGTTTTGTGAGAGAACTATCATATAAGCTTTTTCTTTCTCCAAAACGATTGGTAAAACGATAACAGTACCGACCATCTTTTCTTTGAGAATACCCTTGACCTAATTCTTTGCCTTTCAAGTCTTTACCCATAAAGTCCTCCTTCCTGTAAAATGAAAGGCTTTCTATACGATTTAATTATACACCACGTACAGCAAGCCTTTCAACCGATATTTACAACTCATTGTTTAAACTAAGCCATTTCTCAAAAGCGCTACGTTTGACCATGGTCTTTCTGCCTACTTGAATAACAAAATCATTGCCATGTTCCTTTACCAGTTTTCGGAGATTCTTTTCTCCAATTCCAGATAATTCAGATGCTTCGCTAATGGTTAGACACATTCTGTTCCATAATGGAACGCTGCTTTGTTTTGTCATTTTGCTCACGCACCTTTCTTCTTTTTATAGTATATGTATTTTTAGTCTTACTCTCTCTGTAAGGACGAGTTACATAATCATCAAAGATCTTATCCATCTTTACTGGATCAACGGACAGAATCAAATCCCCTGTATGCATCCATAATTTCATCTTTGATGGATTGTAACTCTTTTAATGCTTCGGTAAGAGACATGTCTTTTTCGCTTACTCTCTGTCGCTGTTCGGTTCTGATTATAAGCTGAACTGAATCAGCTAAGGTTGCGCAGTAACCAACAACATCATATCTTTCGGCGCGCATTTTTGGCTGCCCAGTTTTCCTGTCAATAATTTCTTCGGTTGGAATGTATTCATATACAGTGTAACAGGTATCGTCTGCACTAATACTGTATTTGTTATTTACTTTTATCATTTTTAAACCTCCGTATCCTTTCTTCGGTATAACATTCATCGCAAACATCGTACCCGAAGCCCAATTGAGTATGAATCTCTAACGAGCAATAAGACTGCCCATGCGTAATTTGTTTTCCGCAACATGCACAGTGTACCTTTGTTGCCATATCATTTTCGTATGCAGTCACATACCAATCGTCAGGAACCTTGTATGGTTCATACTGATGCGTTAAATAATTCCATTTTCTAAGTATCATGGTAAGTCCTCCTTACTGGCATTCTCTCAAAAGTGCGTCCTTCCATTCTTCGGTCGTTCTTCTCTTACCCAATTCCTCGCAAAATACGTCCGTAGAGA
>CALXQE010000038.1 GCA_944390495.1 uncultured Clostridia bacterium | reverse complement strand
GATTGGGTCTGTATTTCTTTATGTTGTCAATATTGATAAGAACGCCCTCCGGTACCTTCATGTATCCGAGAAGTATTGATATTTCCACTATATTTTCCATGCTGCGTCCTGATACCGCAACTTTACGGCCGTTTTTAGCGGCAGCATCGATAATTTGCTGAACTCTGTGTACATTTGAAGCGAATGTAGCAACAATTATACGTTTGTTACAGTTTTTAAAAATCTGTTCAAATTTTTCGCCTACACTTCTTTCACTCATTGCATATCCCGGTCGTTCAACGTTTGTACTGTCGGACAAAAGAGCCAGTACTCCCTCTTTTCCGAGTTCACCAAGTCTTGCAAGATCAATCATATCACCTACAATAGGTGTCGTGTCAATTTTAAAGTCGCCCATGTGAAGAACTGTACCTACAGGTGTCTTGATAGCCAAGGCCGCAGAGTCTGCAATTGAATGGTTAGTACGAACAAATTCAACAGAAAAACTTTGACCTGCGTCTATGATATTTCCGTATTTCACACGTACAAGTTTTACCTGCGATAACAGATTGTGTTCTTTAAGCTTGTGTTCTACAAGACCGATTGTAAGTCTTGTTCCGTAAACGGGTACATTGATTGCTTTTAGAAAATAGGGCAATCCGCCTATATGGTCTTCATGACCGTGTGTTAAAAATATTCCCTTGATTTTTGACCAGTTTTTTTCAAGATATGAAATATCGTTTATTACCATATCTACACCGGGCATATCGTCATCAGGGAAAGCCATACCGCAATCTACCATTATAATTTCATTTCCGTACTCGATAGCGGTCAAATTTTTTCCGATTTCATCAAGGCCGCCTAATGGTATGATTTTCAGTTTTTTAGCTTTTGCCACAATTTTACCTCCATATTTAATTATTTCCGACCATTATTACAACGATATTATTATACCACATAAATCTGATAATAGTCAATAAATTACATATAAATAAATCTAAAACATAAAAAATTTACAACTTGATAATTTTTTATTACTATATTATAATATGTTTTACGGAGGATTAGGACATGAATGTGCAGTCGATGAATAAAAAAGAACTTATTGAAATTATAGAAAATAATAAAATAGAACCGTCAAAGGAGCTGTTAGAAGCGGCTAAGAGTGTACGAGATTTACATTACGGCAGAAAAATCTTTGCCAGAGGGTTGATAGAATTTACAAATTTTTGTAAAAATGATTGCTATTATTGCGGTATAAGAAGAAGTAATAAAAATATTTGCAGATATAGATTAAGTAAAGAAGAAATATTATCATGCTGCTTTGAGGGAAGCAGATTGGGGTTTAATACTTTTGTTCTTCAAGGCGGTGAAGACAGTTATTTTGACGATAAAATAATGTGTAATATAATTTATGATATAAAGTCGTATTATCCGAATTGTGCAATTACACTTTCGATAGGTGAAAAAAGCAAAGAAAGTTACGAAGAATATAAAAGGGCAGGGGCAGACAGGTATTTGCTGCGTCATGAAACTGCTGACAACGAGCATTACAGAAAATTGCACCCAAAAGAAATGTCACCTGAAAACAGAAAAAAATGTCTTTATACATTGCGTGAACTTGGCTATCAAGTAGGTGCGGGAATAATGGTTGGTTCACCGTATCAAACAGCTGAAACCCTTGCTGAAGATTTGATTTTTATGCGTGATTTACAGCCACATATGGTAGGTATAGGTCCGTTTATTCCTCAAAAGGACAGTCCATTTGCAGATGAAAAGGGTGGTACACTTAATCTTACTTTAACTATGCTTGCATTAACTCGTTTAATGCTTCCTAAGGTATTACTGCCGGCTACAACAGCTTTAGGAACGATAGATGAAATGGGACGAGAAAAAGGATTTAATGCAGGAGCTAATGTAGTTATGCCGAATTTGTCGCCATCAGGTGCTAAACATAATTACACGCTGTATGACAATAAGATTTGTGACGGAGATGAGGCGGCAGAATATGTTGATAATTTGAGGTTGAGGATTGAAAAAGCAGGATATGTACTTGATATGAGCAGGGGCGATTCGTTAGTTGAATAAAAAATGGGCAAACCGTTGTTGGTTTGCCCGTTTTTAGTGATTTTAAATTACTTTTCTTCGATATGAATAAGCACCTGTTCTATTATTTTCTTAACATGGTCATCGTCTATTGAATAAAAAGCATTTTTACCGTCACGTCTTGATTTTATTAGACGTCCCTGTTTTAAGGTTTTAAGCTGATGACTGATAGCTGATTGACTCATTCCTAAAGATTTAGCTATATCATATACACAAAGTTCCTTATCAAACAGAGTCCACAAAATACGTATTCTTGTATTATCACCGAAAATTTTGAACATTTCAGCAATACTGTTTGTTAAGTTATCATCAGGTATCTGATTTTTAAGCCTGTCCAAAGCTTGTGAGTTGTATTGACATGAACTGCACATATCCATTTTCGGCATACATCCTTTCGTGTTTTTTAATCGTATTTATATTATACCCATTTTTTTACTCTTTGTCAAATAATCCTAAAAATCAGATGAAAATTTATAAAAATCAGAATATATTATGAATTTTCAACAAAATTATGTAATTGTATGGTAAAATAAATGTAATATGCGATTATGCGAAAGGAGATATAAGTATGAATAAGAAAATTATATCAGCAGTAGTTGCATCTTCTATGATGATGTCTATGGCTGCTTATGCAGCAGAAGTAGGCGACAGCTTGAAGGTGGGCGATTATGCAGAGTCGGCTGCTGAAACGCAAAAATTAATTGATGCAAGACCTGACTTGCAGCGTCCTATGGAAAATTTAAACAGAGGTGCTGTTGCAGTCAATATGGGTAGTTACGTTTTTGTTTCATGGCGTTGGTTTGGTACTGAAAGTGCACAAACAAAGTACAATGTGTATAGAGGTAAGGATATTCTTACTGTTGAACCGTTAAATGTTACAAACTTTACCGATATTAACCCGACAGGAGAAGCATATTCAATAGTTCCTGTTTTGGACGGAAAAGAGCAGATGGACAGGGCAGAAGCTGTCATAACATTAGAAGATGATTATATTGATGTTCCTATTGTAAAACCGAACGGAAATAAGGTAAATGGCGAAGAATATACATATTCACCCGGCGATGCTTCTGTTGCTGATTTAGACGGTGACGGAGAGTATGAAATAATACTTAAATGGGATCCTTCAAATGGAAAGGATGCCGCTCAGTACGGTTTTACAGGTGAATGTATAATTGATGCGTATGAGTATGACGGTACAAAGATGTGGCGTATTAATATGGGACCAAATATTCGTGCCGGTGCACATGACACTCAGTTTATGGTATATGACTATGACGGTGACGGCAAAGCAGAAATGGCATGCCGTACGGCAGACGGTACTATTGCAGGCGACGGTACAGTGATAGGTGATGCTGATAAAAATTATGCAGCTCAAAATAATGGTAAAAATCTTACAGGTCCGCTGTATTTGACGGTATTTGACGGCGAAGACGGAAGCGTTATAGATACTGTTGAATATGACCCGCAAACAACAGGTACAACAGAGAGTGGAAAGGCTTGGGATGTAAGTACTTGGGGAGATAAAGGCGGAAACAGAAGTGAAAGATATCTTGCTGCCGTAGCATATCTTGACGGGGAAAGACCAAGTATGGTTTTTGCAAGAGGTTACTATACAGGCCCTGAAGGTGATGCCGGCGGAAGAACAGTAATTGCTGCTTATGACCTTGTGGACGGAAAAATACAGAAAAAGTGGCGTTTTGATACTATGGATTATGACAATAAATACATAGGTCAGGGTAACCATTCAATGAGTGCGGCTGATGTTGACTATGACGGATGTGATGAATTAATTTATGGTTCACTTGCAATAGATAATAACGGCGAACCTATGTATTCAACAGGTTTAGGTCACGGCGATGCACAGCATGTAGGTGATCTTGATCCGTCAAGACCGGGACTTGAAGTATATTCATGCCATGAGGATTCAAATTCTGATTATGGTTATGAAATGCGTGATGCAAGAACAGGTGAAATCCTTTATGGAGAAAAGACAAACTCTGATAACGGCAGAGGTACATCTGCAGATATAGATCCTAATTATGAGGGCTGTGAAGGTTGGTCAGCAGCAGGAGTACTTACTGCGGCAGACGGTACAGTTATTTCAACAAGCTACACAATGCCTGCAAACTTCCTTACATATTGGGACGGAGATCTTGGACGTGAAGTACAGGATAATATCCATATAAGTAAATGGAACAGTGAAACACAAAAGGCAGAAACAATATTTACAGCTTCAGGTACTGTATCTGTAAACGGTACAAAGGCTAATCCGTCACTTACTGCTGATATGTTCGGTGACTGGCGTGAAGAAGTTATGTATCCGACTAAGGACGGAAGTGCACTTAGAATTTATACAACAACTACTCCGACAGCATATAAGATTCCTACTTTAATGCACGATATTCAATACAGAATGCACGTTGCATATCAAAACGACTGTTATAATCAGCCGGCACATCTAAGCTATTATCTTGGATTTGATACTGAAACTGTTCCTGTACCGCAGATGTATAATGTTGTGACAGGTGAAAAGAATCCGGATTTAGCAAATAAAGAATGGAATATAGGTGACCTTTACAGCGGTGAAACAGTTGAACTTGTACTTGATACACCGACAGCTCTTGTAAACGGTATACCTCAGAGAGTTGATAATGACAGTACAGATGTAGTACCCGTACTTGATGAAAACGACAGAACTCTTGTTCCGTTAAGATTTATCTCTGAAGCTTTCGGCGGAGAAGTTTTATGGGACGGTGATACACAGACAGTTACTGTAAATGCAGACGGTATAGAAATTAAAATGAATATCGGCAAGCAAGATTATACAGTAAACGGTGAAAAGAAAACAATGGATACAGCACCTGTTATTGAAAATGACAGAACACTTGTTCCGCTTCGTGCAATAGGTGAGGCAATAGGTAAAGACGTATACTACAGAGATCAGTATATAAGACTTTCAAGCACTGATATTAATATTTCAGACGAAAATGCAGATTCAAGAAAAGCTGCTATCGTAAACGCACCTGTCCCTGAAAAGATTGAAAAGGTTGCAATAAACGGTGTGGGTGAGAAATATTACCCAAATCAGCTTGACGTATATGAGGTTGAGGCATCAGATAATGACGGTAACGTTGAAATGGGAGCTGTTGACCTTGATATAACAACACGCTGGTCAGCATTTGGTGCAAACACACTTACTCTTGATTTGGGAAGTGAACAGGACGTTACAGGTGTTGCAATAGCAATGTGGAAGGGTAGTGAAAGAATTTATCCGTTCACTATTGAATATTCAGTTGACGGTACTGAGTGGAAGACAGCACTTCCTAAGACACAGAACACAGGTGAAAGTGAAGAATTTGAAAAATATATGTTCCCTGAAACTGTAAAAGCGAGATATATTCGTTACAACGGTGACGGTGCAACAGATCCTGATAAGAATTACTGTCATATCAGTGAAATAGCTGTACTTGGCGTAGAAGAATAATATTTAAAATACCTCTGAAATTTGGAATAGTCCAAATTTCAGGGGTGTTTTTTTATTGAAAATAATAGTTTATTGTGCTATAATCTATCAGAGGTGATTTAAAATGGAAGTTAAGGAAGTATGTGATTATGAAGGGTCTACACTTCTCGGAATGAATGGAGGAATGGTAGAAAGTCCTGACGGCAGTCGTATTGTATATGCAAGAAAGGCTGACCTTACAAAACCTGAAACGGAAATATGGATATGTAGTCATGATTTTACAAATCACAGAAAAGTGTTTGATGTGCATTGCGGTAATCATAACGGACCTTCTGCTACATTTATTACAAATAGTCTTATAGTCTTTCGTGATGTAGAAGTTGAAGGAATACCGGGAGAACGTCCTGCAATATGTGTATTTAGAATATTGGATGTAGACACCGGTGAAGTGAAATATAAAATAAGAGCAAAGGAAAGCCATTGCAGTGAAAACGGTATATATCCGTTTTCTTTGTCAAGTGAATATATTGGTAAAAATCCTGATTATCCTGAAATAGATAAATGCGGAATATATCTTTTGAATGTTACGACAGGTGAAATAAAACTTGCGGCAAGTGAAGAAGATATTTTAAATATGGTGCGTGAGCATGGTCTTACACCTAATGAACATACAGCATCTGTAAGCCATGTACAGCTTAATCCATCAGCAACAGCAGTTATGATGCGATTGGGAGTAAAGGATTGCCCTGTGTTCGGTGCACTTGGCTGTATAGACCTTGATACAGGAAAAACTCATATGATTCCAGATAAGCCTGTACATCAGCTGTGGTTTGATGATGATACATATATGGCAACACGTCAGTTTAATCAGGGACGTCATATAGAGATGGAAACAAGCTATATTGCAAGATTTACAAAGGACGGAGAAGAACTGGAGGTTTTAGGCGGCATTTCAAACCACATGGATGGTAGCAGTGACAGGCAATTTTTTGCCGGTGACAGATGTTATCCCGATTTTTCGCCTAATGTGTATTTATATAGACGTGGTGACAAAAATCCGATTAAGACATTTGAAATCCCACAGGATGAACATACAACTTGGAAATTACAAGTGCATCCAAATCCATCTTTTTCTAAAGACGGAAAAAGGTTATATTTTAATCGTCAGTGCATAAGTAACAATGGCGAGTATAGATGTGAGGCAGTTTTTGCGGATATTTCCGAAATTACCTCTAAGTAACCAATATTGCAAGAAAGTAACTTGCAAAAAGTGTACTTTTTTGATATACTGTATACAATTAATTTTAAATTAGAAAGAATGTGATCAAAATGATTATTATTATGAAGGATTCCGCTTCAGCGAGAGAAATAGACAGTGTTGAAAAATTACTTGCTGAATTTGGTTTTAAAACTCATCCGATTCAAGGTGAGAAAAAGACTGTAATCGGTGCGATAGGTGATAAACGTCTATTAAGTATGAATCAAATTCTTACTATGGACGGTGTAGAAAACGTAGTACCGATAATGAAGCCATATAAGCTTGCGTCAAGAGAACTGCAAAAGGAACAATCTGTTATAGACATCGGTCATGGTGTTACTGTCGGAGGAAAGAAGCTTGCAGTTTTTGCAGGACCATGTGCTATTGAAAGTCAGGAGCAATTTACGGAAGTATCAAAGTCTGTAAAGGCTTCAGGTGCAAATATATTAAGAGGCGGAGCGTTTAAACCTCGTTCATCCCCATATTCATTCCAAGGTCTTGAGGGTGATGGTCTTAAAATTATGTATAACAGCGGTAAAGAACTTGGTATGCCTATTTGTACGGAAGTTCTTGATACAAGAGATGTAGAACTTGTTGCGAAATATGCTGATGTAATGCAGATTGGCGCAAGAAATATGCAAAACTTTAAGCTTTTAAGAGAAGTTGGTAAGTGTAATAAACCTATTCTTTTAAAGCGTGGACTTGCATGCACAATGGAAGAATGGCTTATGGCAGCTGAATATATTATGTCAGAGGGCAATGAGAATGTAATTCTTTGTGAAAGAGGTATCAGAACTTATGAAACTGCAACAAGAAATACATTTGATATAAGTGCAATACCTGTATCAAAGGAATTATCACACCTACCTATAATTGCGGATCCGAGTCATGCAACAGGTACTTACAAATATGTACCGGCAGTTGCTAAGGGTGCTATTGCAGCAGGTGCGGACGGACTTATGATTGAAGTACATAATTGTCCTGAAAAGGCTGCATCTGATGGTGCACAGTCACTAACTCCGGAAAAGTTTGATAAATTGATGAAAGAACTTGACCCGATTGCAAAGGCAGTGGGTAAAGAATTGTTATAAGGGTTGATATTATGTTAGGTTATCTTGGTCCAAACGGAACATTTTCACATCAGGCAGCTTTGGAGTGGACAAATGGTAAAGAGGAAATTAAAGAATTTAAAACTATTTATTCTGCGATTCTTGCAGTTTCAAATGGTGAAATTGACAGAGCTATTGTGCCGATAGAAAATTCTATTGACGGCAGTATAAATATGACTCTTGATACACTTGCTTTTGATGTGGATTTATATATTACAGGTGAATATATTTTACATATAAGTGAAAACATACTTGTTAAGAATGGTATCAAAAAGGAAGATATAAAGGTTATTGCCTCGCATCCTCAGCCGATAGGTCAGTGTTCAAAAATTCTGTCCCATGAGTTTGGTGATGTACAGATTGAATTTACGGACTCTACTGCGGCGGCAGCAAAACTTGTTACTGAATCAGACGGTTCGGTTGCCTGTATTGCATCGCCGAGCAGTGCAAAACTTTACGGACTCGATATATTATGTGCAGATTGCGGTGATGATGCAAATAATTCAACAAGATTTGTAATTATTGAAAAGAAGCCTAATAAGACTGTTACAGGACATGACAAAACATCAATAGTCTTTGCGGTAGATAATAAACCGGGAAGTCTTTACAGTGCATTGGAACTTTTGGCTAAATCGAAGATTAATATGACAAAGATTGAATCACGACCTATGAAAAAGGAATTGGGTAAATATGTATTTTTTATTGATATAGACGGTAATATTGACGATGCAACTATTTATTTTGCACTTGATAAGGTTAGACAAAATACATTCTTTTATAAATTCCTGGGTTCGTATAATTATTAAAAAGTTATATCAAGATAACAATGGCACAGCTATGCCAAATGGCATGGCTGTGGTATTTTTTTGGAAATTTTTTTAAATTTTTTGTTGCATAATTATAAAAACAGTGATAAAATATACTTTAGTACGACACAGCAGAGCAGGGCACCACTAATCTTTGCCGCTCTGATTGAAAGATAATTTATATACGAGGAGGGTTTTAACTATGTCATACGCACAAGACGTACTTGCAAAGTTAAAGGAAAAAAATGCAAATGAGCCTGAGTTCATTCAGGCAGCAACAGAGGTTCTTACAACTCTTGAACCTGTATTTGAAAAGCACCCTGAATTTGAAAAGGCTTCACTACTTGAAAGAATAGTAGAGCCTGAAAGACAGGTAATGTTCAGAGTTCCATGGGTAGATGATAACGGTAAGGTACAGGTAAACAGAGGTTTCAGAGTGCAGTTTAACAGTGCCATCGGTCCTTATAAGGGCGGACTTAGACTTCACCCATCAGTAAATCTTGGTATTATTAAGTTCCTTGGTTTTGAGCAAATTTTCAAAAATTCACTTACAACGCTTCCAATCGGCGGTGGTAAAGGTGGAAGTGACTTTGATCCTAAGGGTAAGTCTGACAGAGAAGTTATGGCATTCTGCCAGAGCTTTATGACAGAACTTTACAGACATATCGGTGCTGACACAGACGTACCTGCCGGAGATATTGGTACAGGTGCACGTGAGATAGGATATATGTTCGGTCAGTATAAGAGAATCACAAACCAGTATGAAGGCGTTCTTACAGGTAAAGGTCTTACATGGGGCGGTTCTCTAACAAGAACAGAAGCTACAGGTTATGGTCTTGTATACTTTGCAAATGAAATGCTTAAAGATCTAAATACTGACTTTAACGGTAAAACAGTTGTTGTATCAGGTTCAGGTAATGTTGCTATTTACGCTACACAGAAAGTTCAGCAGCTTGGCGGTAAGGTGGTTGCACTTTCAGACTCAAACGGTTACATCTATGATGAAGAAGGTATCGATCTTGCAGCTGTTAAGGAAATTAAGGAAGTTAAGAGAGGCAGAATCAAGGAATATCTTGAATACAGACCTAACGCTAAGTACACAGAAGGTAAGGGCGTTTGGACAATAAAGTGTGATATTGCTCTTCCTTGTGCTACACAGAACGAACTTCTAATTGATGACGCTAAGGCTCTTGTAGCTAACGGATGTATTCTTGTTGCAGAAGGTGCTAACATGCCTACATCTCTTGATGCTACAAAGTATCTTCAGGAGAACGGTGTATACTTTGCTCCTGGTAAGGCTGCAAATGCAGGCGGTGTTGCTACATCAGCTCTTGAAATGAGCCAGAACTCACAGAGATTGTCATGGACATTTGAAGAAGTTGACGAAAAGCTTCACAATATCATGATCAGTATTTATAAGGCTGCTTATGCTGCTGCTGAAGAATACGGTAAAGAATTTGACGGTAAGAAAGACCTTGTATCAGGTGCTAATATCGCAGGCTTCATGAAGGTTGCAGATGCAATGATGGCTCAAGGCGTTTGCTAATTACATAAATACGTATTAAATCTTTTAAAACAGACAAAACTATTTTGGTTTTGTCTGTTTTTTTTGTTTTTAACGATATAATATTTTTAAGTTGTTAATTTATCCAAACAGTCATAAACAGTCGCAATTTCGGTTATAATATACAAATATTGTTGTTAATTAGTCAAAATGCACAATAAAAATGTATAAATTTTGTGAACGAATGTGATTGACTTTGAGCGTGTATGAATGTATAATATGAGTGTAAACAATCAGAGACGGTCAAAAGGGGGCATTGGTATGCTGCTTGATGAAAGATTGGAACAGATAGTATGTACAGTAAATGAACGAGGAAGCATAACAAGTCAGGAACTTGCCCAAATATTTAACGTTTCAGAGTCTACAATACGACGTGATATTACGACATTAGCAGAAGATAACAGAATAGTAAGAGTATACGGCGGAGCAATGTCTTTAACATACAACGGAAATACTGATACAGATTCTGAGGTTAATGAAAGGCGTACACTGTGCGGAGACGAAAAACGTAAAATTGCAGAATATGCAGCATCGCTTATAAAGGATAACGATTTTGTGTATATAGATGCCGGCACAACGACAGAATATATGATAGAGTATATAAGAACAACAGGTGCTGCATTTGTTACAAACGCAGTTTCCCATGCAGTACAGCTTGCAAAAAAAGGACTAAACGTTTATATAATAGGAGGTCAGGTTAAATCAATAACTGAAGCTATTGTGGATTCTGATGCCATAATGTCACTGGGTAAGTATAATTTTACAAAGGGTTTTTTTGGAACAAACGGAATACATCATAAGAGAGGGTTAACAACTCCTGATATTCGTGAGGCAGATGTTAAACGTTTTGCAATCAGCAGATGCAGAGAAAAATTCGTACTTTGTGATTCGTCAAAATTCGGTATGATATCAAAGGCAACATTTGCACAGACAAGTGATGTAACCATTATAACAGATGGTGCACCGGCAAAATTTTTATCATATAAATATGATGTGAGAGAGGTGAAGTGAAATGATTTATACAATTACTTTTAATCCGGCACTTGATTATATAATGAATGTTAAGGATTGCAGAAGCGGAGAAGTTAACAGAACAGACTCTGAAAAGCTGCTTGCCGGTGGTAAAGGTATAAACGTATCTACTGTATTAAAAAATTTAGGAGTTGAAAATACGGCGTTAGGATTTATCTCCGGTTTTACGGGAAATGAAATTGTACGCATCTTAGATGAAATGGGAGTTAAAAATGATTTTGTAGAACTTGATAATGGTTTTTCAAGAATAAACGTAAAAATAAAATCAAACGAAGAAACAGAGATTAATGGTTTAGGTCCTGTTATCACAGAATCGGCACTTAACATTCTTTATGAAAAACTTGACGGACTTAAGGAAGGGGATATGCTTGTTTTAGCGGGAAGTATCCCACCGTCATTGCCGGATACGATATACTGTGATATTATGAAACGATTTGAAGGAAGAAATATTAATATAGTTGTAGATGCAACAAAGGATTTACTTGTAAACGTATTAGAATATAAGCCGTTTTTGGTAAAACCCAATAATCACGAACTTGGTGAAATATTTGGAGTAGAACTTAGAATACGTGATGAAGTTATTCCTTATGCAAAAAAAATGCATGAAATGGGTGCAAGGAACGTACTTGTTTCAATGGCAGGAGAAGGAGCGGTATTTGTAGGAGAGGACGGCAGTGAATACGAAAGTGAAGCACCTAAGGGAAAGGTTATTAATTCAACAGGTGCAGGTGATTCAATGGTAGCAGGGTTTATTGCCGGATATATTGAAAACAACGATTTTCATCATGCTTTAAAAATGGGACTAAGTGCAGGAAGTGCAAGTGCATTTTCTGAAAATCTTGCAACAAAGAACGAAATTTTAAATGTATATAAAACAATTTAAGGAGGTAAACAATTATGCGTATTACAGATTTGCTTTCAAAAGAAAGTATTGATCTTAAGGGTAAGCCGATGTCAAAGGACGCTGCGATTGAATATATGGCAGAGCTTATGTCAAGATCAGGTAAGATTGCTGACAAAAAGGAGTATGCAGCAGGACTTTTTAGAAGAGAACAGGAAAGTACAACAGCAGTAGGCGAGGGAATAGCTATTCCTCATTATAAGGGTAATGCAGTAAAAGCACCGGGACTTGCTGCACTTGTTGTAAAGGACGGTACTGACTTTGATTCGATTGACGGCGAAAAGGTACATCTAATATTTGCCATAGCAGCTCCTGATACAAAGGAAAATGTACACCTTGATGTTTTAAGTAAACTTTCAGTAATGCTTATGGATGAGAATTTTTCTAAAAATCTTATTAATGCAAAAAGTGTTGATGAATTTTTGAAGATAATTGATGACGCTGAAAGTGAGAAAGAAGACACTACATCAACTCAGACAGGTGGAGCAAAAATACTTGCAGTTACAGGTTGCCCAACAGGTATTGCACATACTTATATGGCAGCTGAAGGATTGCAGCAGGCAGCACAAAAGGCAGGCTGTGATATAAAGGTTGAAACACGTGGTTCAGGCGGAGCTAAAAATGTGCTTACAAGTGATGAAATTGCAGCTGCCGATTGCATCATCATAGCATCAGATACAAAGGTACCGATGGAACGTTTTAACGGTAAAATGGTTATTGTACGTCAGGTAAGTGACGGTATTTCAAAGGCTGATGAGCTTATAGCAGAGGCACTTAAAGGTAATGCTCCTATATATCAGGCAACGGAAGCTGATAGGGATATTGGTTCAGACAGTGATAAAAAAGAAGGAATAGGACACAGAATCTATAAGCACCTTATGAGTGGTGTTTCACACATGCTTCCGTTTGTTATAGGCGGTGGTATACTTATAGCTATTTCATTCCTACTTGATGATTACACGATTGATCCGGGTAATTTCGGTATGAATACACCGATAGCTGCATTCTTTAAGACAGTTGGCGGAGTAGCATTTGGTCTTATGCTTCCTGTTTTGGCAGGCTACATTGCGTACTCGATTGCAGACCGACCGGGACTGGCAGTAGGTTTTGTAGGCGGAATGCTCGCTTCGACAGGTAACAGTATAGTTGAGTTTAAAAATGTGTATGACGGCGGACTTAACGGTTATCTTGCTAACACAGTATTTAATGCTTCAGGTACAACAGTATCAGGTTTCCTTGGTGCGTTAGTTGCAGGTTTTGTTGCCGGATATATAGTTCTTTTATTAAAGAAGATATTCTCAAAACTTCCTGAAAGCTTAGAAGGTATTAAACCGACACTTCTTTATCCTGTACTTGGTGTATTTATCATGGGAGCACTTATGCTGTTCATATTTAACCCAATTATAGGACTTATTAATGACGGACTTGCAAATCTTCTAAACAGCATGGGTAGTGCATCAAAGATAGTTCTTGGTATAGTTTTAGGTGGAATGATGGCAATAGATATGGGTGGTCCTATAAATAAGGCTGCTTATGTATTCGGTACAATGTCAATAGCGAACGGTAACTACGATATTATGGCAGCTGTAATGATAGGTGGTATGGTACCTCCGATTGGTATAGCTCTTGCAACAACATTCTTTAAGAGCCGCTTTACTAAGGCAGAACGTCAGTCAGGTATAACAAACTACGTTATGGGACTTTCATTTATTACAGAAGGTGCTATTCCTTTTGCGGCAGCTGATCCGCTTCACGTTATACCGGCAACAGCAATCGGTGCAGCAGTGGCAGGTGCGTTGTCAATGGTATTTGACTGTACACTAATGGCACCTCACGGTGGTATATTCGTATTCCCGGTTGTTGGTAACTGGCCGATGTATCTTGTATCACTTGCGGTTGGTTCAGTGGTAACAATGCTACTTTTGGCAGTATTAAAAAAACCGGTTAATACAAATAAATAACAAATATTTGTAAACAATAAAAATAAACATAGATTTAAAGGAGATATTATTTATGAAAGAGTTTAATTACACAATAACAGATCCACAGGGTATTCATGCACGTCCGGCAGGTATGCTTGTAAAGGAAGCAGCTAAGTTCCAGTCTGCAATTACTATTGAAAAAGACGGTAAAACAGGTGATGCAAAAAGAATATTTGCTGTTATGGGCCTTGCTGCAAAATGTGGTAATACAATCACTGTAAAGGTTGACGGCAGTGATGAAGATGAAGCTGCTAAGGCAATAGAAGAATTTTTAAAGGCAAATATGTAAAATATAGCTTTACAAATATAAAAAATGCTCTGCCGTAAGGCAGGGCGTTTTTTGTGTTGATTTTAAAATTATAAAGTGATACAATATATTATAAATAAAAATAAGGTGTGTGGTATTATGTGGGGTGTATTTGCAGTTTTATCAGCGGTGTTTGCAGCACTTACATCTGTTTTGGCGAAAGTAGGTATTAACGGAGTAAATTCAAATCTTGCAACGGCAATAAGGACTGCTGTTGTGGTGATTATGGCATGGGGAATGGTATTTATAACAAATACTCAAGACGGTATTTTACAAATAGGCAGAAAAAGTTGGATTTTTTTGATTTTATCAGGTTTGGCAACGGGTGCCTCTTGGCTTTGCTATTATAAGGCACTTCAGATGGGCGATACATCAAAGGTGGTTGCAATAGACAAGATGAGCGTAATAATTACCATGATATTAGCCTTTATTTTTCTGCATGATGAATTTACATTAAAATCACTTATAGGCTGTGTTTTAATCGGAGCAGGAACACTTATAATGGTAATATAAAACACGGCGACCTTAAAGCCGCCGTGCCGAGCTTTAAAGGAACAATTAAGTAGTTCCTTTATTTTTTTTCGGATAAAAGTAATTCCGTGTAATATTTTTCAAGTTCAGGATATTCTAAAAGTCCTTTGCGTCCGTCTGTGGTAATACCGTAAATACCACGTGAAACTTTATGAAACCAACCGTAGACATTCATTTTTAAAATATTATATGTATTATCACTACCGCCTTTTTCGCGTATTTCTTTCGGTGATAAATCCCCGTATATATCAAGTATGCAGGCAATATGTATACATTTTTCGGTGTATGCCGTAACAATTTTTTGACCTGTGACACCGCCTGTGTTTGTGTCAATGGTACGTCCGTCAATTTCATTTAAAACTTCTTTGCGTTTTAGAGAATTTATAGCGGTGGGTTTAAATGTTTGAGGCTTAAAAACAATTTCTGCAAAAGAGTGATTTCCTCTTATAGATACGAAAATCAATCCAAGTTCCAGCTTTTTTATTACTGAAAAAACGTCACGAAATTTTTTGAATGAGTAATTTTTTGGTTTTGGTACTGCTATGTACACATCTGCTCCTGTTCTAAGCCTTTTAAGTCCTTGTGACAAGAGTGTGACGGATAGATTCTTTTTAAGCTCAACAACTATAAATTCATCGCCTTTTACAGCTGTTATATCGCAGTCTTTTACCTCCGCATTTACTTTATAACCTCGTTTTTCAAATAAATCACGGACAGAAGGGTAAAGTTCAGATTCCGTCATATTGATTTGATTTCTCCGGGTTTAATTTCATAATGCTCACCATCAACTGCAATCCATACAGAAATTGCATTAGGATTGTAGACTTTATCGCCTTTAGCAGTATATTTTAGATTTTTAGCGGCATTCATATAGTCTACTATTTCTATATTTGTAGCGTACCATATATCATCTCTTCCACCGATAAATTTACAGAAACCTTCAATTAAATCCCAGCTGTTATCTCTGTCAAATTCATAACTGTGTCCCCATACATACATCATATAAAGATATTGTGTTTTATGAAGGTCAGCAAATTTTTGTGCGTTATCCATTAGGTTGTGTCCGTGGTGGCAAGTTGACATCCATGTAAGATAATTATCAGGGAAAGCAAAATTGTCTGTACTGCCGACAACACGGCAATATTCAATACCACATGCGGGAAGCATATCAATAATCTCTTTTGAAAATGAACCGTTAGGGTAACTCATACCTCTTATAGGATAGCCTGCGGCACTTTCAAGAGCTTTTCTGTCCTCTATTACCTGCTGTACTACCTGGTCGATAGGACAGCGTTCAATAGTAGGGTGTGTACTTGTATGGCAAGAAACCTCATGACCTTGATACAAATCATGAACTTCATCAAGCTGTATTCTGTCAGGATCAACTTCCATAAGACCTGAGTTTAGATGGAATGTACCTTTTATTCCGTACTTATTAAAAATTTCAATAAGCTTACGGTCGAAGATTTTTCCGTCATCATAACTCATTGTAAGAACTTTGTGTTTTCCTCCAGGGAAGCAGGTGTAAATTGTTTTAAAAGGTCTTTTGTTTTCCATTTTAATTCTCCTTCTTTAGTGTTATTACTGTTATTTCAGGACGATTGAAAAGACGTGGTATATACGTTGGATTTCCAAGTCCGCGATTTACTATCATTTCTGTTCTTGGTGCTTTGTAGTGACCACCGAAATATTTTGGGAAAAATATTGACTGTCCGTTTGTCCAGCTTGAACGGGGCGATACAAGTCCGCCGTGGGGAAGTCTTATATGACCGCCGTGCATATGACCTGCTATAACAAGGTCAAAACCGTGATATTTTAGAAGGTCAAACAGGTTTGCACGATGAAACAGAAGTATATCGTAACCGTCAAAACGACTGAATTTTGCAAGGGAAGACTGTATGTTTTCTGCTGCTTTTGAGTTGTTTAGTGTAAAAGGATCGTCAATTCCTGACAGCGACATTTTACTTTCATCTTTTGATAGTATGACACGCTCGTCATGAAGTGTTTTAACACCTAAACGTGAAAGTTCATCTTCAAACTCGTTATAATCACCACGCCATAAATCGTGATTACCGGTTACAGCATAGATAGGTGCAATTTCCGAAAGACGTTCACAAAGACGAACGGCAGGCATATAACTTCCGTCATCATCTGCAAGGTCGCCTGTTGATACTATTATATCAGGTGATTCTTGACGTACCTCTTCTATAATTCCCGGTACGTTGTCACAATGATAATCTGAAATTTGAAGTATTTTAAATCCGCTGAAAGAATCCGGGATATTTGGTGATGATATAGTATAGTGAGTAACCTCAAGCCTGTTATCAAGTCCCTTTAGAAGACATAATGCTCCGCCTGCTATGGCGGCAGTTTTTAAAAGCTTTTTCATGCTTATCGTCCCTTTCAAAAATTTCTCCTTTTATTATACCACTTATTTTTGATAAAAACCACATATTTCATTGAAAAAATTAAAATATAATGATATAATATTTACCGTATGGAGTTTAAATGTTAAATGAAGGAGGAAATGGCAATGGTTAAACATATAGTAATGTGGAGAATGGCTGAAAGTGATGATAAAATGGAAAGAGCAAAGGATATAAAGGAAAACCTTGAAGCTCTTAAAGATAAAATAGATGTATTAGTTGACATACAGGTAGGAATTAATTTTAACGATACAGAAGCAGCGTCTGATGTTGTATTGGTGTCAACATTTAACAGTGAGGCAGACTTAAACGAGTATCAAAATCATCCGGCACATAAGGCTGTCGGAACTGCATACGTAAAACCTTACGTTGCAGAAAGACGTGTGTGTGACTATGAATTTTAAAGTTGTATTTAATAGCAAAATATGATACAATAATACTCTGAATTTAATTTTGGGAGAAATATAAATGGCAAAACTTATAACAGATGAACAGATAGCTGAGCAAAAAAGCTATATAATGAAACTCAAGGAAGAGAATATGCGTTACGCAGCCGAAAATGGTCATACCAGACTTGCACTTACAAAAACATACGGCTGTCAGCAAAATGAAAATGATACTGAACGCATAAGAGGAATGCTTGAAGAGGCAGGTTTTGACTTTACAGAAGATGACAATAAGGCAGATGTTGTAATTTACAACACATGTGCAGTTAGAGAAAATGCAGAACAAAAGGTTTTCGGCAGACTTGGTATATTAAAGCATATTAAAGAAAGCCGTCCTGAAATGATTATAGGTGTATGTGGTTGTATGGTACAGCAGGAGCATATAACAGAGAAAATAAAGCGTGTGCATGAACATGTAGACCTTGTTTTCGGTACACATGCACTTTATAAAATGCCGAAACTTTTATTTGAGGCAATGCACAGTAAAGGTACAGTAATTGATATAGAGGACAGTGACGGAATGATAGCTGAGGACATACCGATGAAACGTGACGATGTCAGCAAAGCGTGGGTATCGGTAATGTATGGCTGTAATAACTTCTGTTCTTACTGTATAGTACCTTATGTAAGAGGTCGTGAAAGAAGCAGAACACCGGAAGCTGTTTTAAATGAGGTAAAGGAACTTGTATCAAAAGGGTGCAGTGAGATTTCATTATTAGGTCAGAATGTAAATTCTTACGGCAAGGACCTTGATATGGATATTGATTTTGCAGACCTTATACGAATGGTAAATGATGTTGAGGGAGTTAAAAGAATACGTTTTATGACATCGCACCCAAAGGATTTAAGCGATAAGCTTATAGACGCCATTGCAGAATGTGATAATGTTTGTAAGCAATTACATCTTCCGTTCCAAGCTGGTTCTGATAAAATTTTAAAGGAAATGAACAGAAAATATACAAAGGCTGATTATTTGGAAAAAATAGAAAAGGTTAAAAAAGCTATTCCGAATATTTCATTGTCAACCGATGTAATTGTTGGTTTCCCAACAGAAACAAATGAAGATTTTGAAGAAACACTTGATGTACTTCGTAAAGTGGAATTTGATAATATTTTCTCGTTTATTTATTCAAGACGTGAAGGTACACCTGCTGCGAAGCTTGATTTTGTATTAACTGATGAGGAAATTCATCATAATTTTGACAGACTTTTAGAGGTACAAAATGAAATATCAAAACGTAAAAATGATGAGTATGTCGGACGCATCGAGAGAGTTTTAGTTGACGGTGTAAGTAAGAATGATGAAAATACTTTGTCAGGCAGATGTGACAGTTCAAAGATAGTTAATTTTAAAGGCGATAAATCACTTATAGGAAAGTATATAAATGTAAAAATAACACAGGCTCATACATGGAGTTTAAACGGTGAAATTGTGTAAAGAAAGGGTTTTAGTACAATGAACGAAATATTTGAAAAAACAAGAGAACTTGGTGAAATGATTCAAAACAGTGAACAGATGAAAAAAGCAAAAAATCTTGAAATTTTGCAGGAAAATAATGAAGAAGCACAGGAACTTTTAAAGGCATTTAACCTTCAGAGAATGAATCTTGCACGTGATATGCAGAATAACAAGATTACACGTGAAGAGGCTATATTAAAAAATAATGAGGCATTTGAAGAAATGCTTTCAAAATCAGAAGTTATAAAGAATTATATAGACGCTAAAAAAGAATTTGATGAACTTGTAAATCAAATAAACCAAATTCTTAATTTCTATATCACAGGACAGGATCCAAACTGCACACATGATTGCAGTACTTGCGGCGGCTGTCACTAATAGATAAGGAGATTTTTCCAAATGGCAAAGCAGCAAATGACGCCTATGATGGTACAATATTTAAAAACTAAAGAGGAATACCCGGACTGTATATTGTTTTACCGTTTGGGTGATTTCTATGAGATGTTTTTTGATGATGCCGTGAAAGTTTCAAGGGAACTTGAAATCACACTTACAGGAAAAGACTGCGGAATGGAGGAACGTGCACCTATGTGCGGCGTTCCTTTTCATAGTGCATCCGGTTATGTTGCAAGACTTATTGAAAAAGGGTATAAGGTTGCAATATGTGAACAGGTAGAAGATCCGAAAACGGCAAAGGGTATTGTAAAACGTGAAGTTATACGCGTTGTTACTCCCGGTACTGTTGTAGATGCGGAGCTTTTAGATGATAAAACCAATAATTATCTGGCAGTGATTTATGAAAATAAAGATGAGTTTGGGTTTGCTGTTTCAGACGTGTCAACGGGAGAAATATACACTACTCAAATTAAAGGTTCAGACGAGGTATTAAATGAAATATCACGATACAATCCTAAAGAAATACTTGTTAATTCAAGTGCGTGGAAAAGTATTTCAGGTCAGGTTGAGCTAAGATTTCACGTAATACCTGAGGAATGTAAAGACGAATTTTTTGAAAACACAGATTTTGAAAATAAAATACTTGAGCAATTTCAAAAATCATCACTGTCAGAGTTAAATCTTGCAGGTAAAAAGTATGCTGTGTACGCAGTGGGAGCAATGATTGTATACCTTGAACATACGCAAAAAACGAGCCTTAATTTCCTAAACACGATAAACACATACGAGATAAATCAATATATGGATATTGATATTAATACAAGACGTAACCTTGAAATAACCGAAACGATGCGTGACAAAAATAAAAAAGGTTCGCTTTTGTGGGTGCTTGATCATACTGAAACGTCAATGGGTGCAAGAATGTTAAAGCAGTGGGTGGAAAAACCACTTGTAAATACTATTGAAATTAACAGACGTTTAGAGTCAGTTAATGAACTTGTAGGAGATGTAATGCTTCGTGATGAACTTGCAGAAATACTTTCATCTACATACGATATATCAAGAATTATAAGCAGGGTGTCACTTGGCACTGTTACACCAAAGGACTTAGTATCTCTTAAAATGACATTAAAAGTTCTTCCGAATTTGTTAGATAAATTAAAGGGTTTAAAGTCACCGATTTTGTCAGATATGAGCAGAAATTTTGATGTAATGGAAGATGTTTATGACATACTTGACAGAGCTATTGACGATGAACCTTCAACGCTTCTTCGTGACGGCGGAGTAATAAAGGACGGTTTTAATGAAGAAATAGACAAGTTTAGAATAGCAATGCGTGACGGTAAGAAATGGCTTTCAGAACTTGAAAAAAACGAGAAAGAAAAAACAGGTATCTCAAAACTTAAAGTCGGTTATAACAAGGTATTTGGCTATTATATTGAAGTTACGAAATCAAATATATCAGATGTACCTGAATACTATATAAGAAAACAGACACTTGCAAATTGTGAAAGATATATTACTCCGGAGCTTAAAGATTTGGAAAATACAATATTGGGAGCATCGGAGAGAGTTCTATCTCTTGAAGCGTATGTTTTTGAACAGGTAAGAAGAAGTGTCGGTGCTCAAATAGACAGGCTTAAATATGCGGCAAATGTAATTGCGGTAACGGATACATTATTGTCGCTTGCACAATCGGCTTGTAAAAATAATTATACAATGCCCTATGTTACAGAAAACGGACGTATTGAAATAACAGACGGAAGACATCCTGTTGTTGAAAAAATGGCGAAAAACACTATGTTTGTACCAAACGACACAAGTCTTGATACAGACGAGAACAGAATGATTATAATAACAGGTCCAAATATGGCAGGTAAATCCACATATATGCGTCAGGTTGCACTTATAACACTTATGGCACAGATTGGTAGTTTTGTACCGGCGAAATCGGCAAAAATCGGTGTTGTGGACAAGATTTTTACAAGAGTAGGTGCTTCTGATGACATAGCCTCCGGTCAGAGTACATTTATGCTTGAAATGAATGAAGTCAGTCATATTTTAAAAAATGCAACTGAAAAGTCATTAATAATACTTGATGAAATAGGCAGAGGTACAAGTACCTTTGACGGATTGTCAATAGCATGGGCAGTAGTTGAGTATATACATGATAAACACAAAATAGGTGCAAAAACACTTTTTGCAACACATTATCACGAGCTTACTGATCTTGAAAATGAGCTTGAAGGCGTGAAAAATTACAGGATAGCCGTAAAAAAACGTGGTGATGATATTACATTCTTGCGTAAAATTGTCAGAGGCGGAGCAGATGACAGTTACGGTATAGAGGTTGCAGC
>CALXQE010000037.1 GCA_944390495.1 uncultured Clostridia bacterium | reverse complement strand
CGATATAGCGGCACATATTGAAGAAATATACGGGCTTGATGTATCTGACAGTACCATAAGCCGTGTTACAGACAAAATCCTGCCCATAGCCAAAGAATGGCAGTCACGTCCGCTTGAGGAGATATATTCAGTGGTATTTATGGACGCAATCCATTACCATGTAAGATATGAGGAACGCATAGTTAAAAAGGCAGTATACATAGCTATAGGCATAAATTTAGACGGTAAAAAGGATGTTCTGGGCATGTGGTCTGGTCGTTACGTTTCACTTCACTGCTCGCCTATGCAACCTAGGTAGGAGAAAATGAGAGTGCAAAATTCTGGCTTTCTGTTCTAAACGGATTAAAGAATCGTGGTGTTAATGACATTTTAATTGCCTGTGTAGATGGACTGAGTGGTTTTACTAATGCTATTGAAGCAGTGTTTCCCGAGACGGAAATTCAACAGTGCATAATCCATCAAATTCGCAATACAACAAAATATGTGTCATACAAGGATATTAAAGCTCTTATGGCTGATTTAAAGCGTGTTTACGCGGCAGTTGACGAGGATACGGCATTGCAGGAATTGGAGCGTTTTGATGAAATATGGGGAGAAAAATATCCAAAAATCGCTGACAATTGGTGTGACAAATGGGTTCATTTATCCACATATTTCAAGTATCCGCAGGCGGTTTGAACGCTTATCTACACCACAAATACCATAGAGGGATTTAACCGTCAGCTGAGAAAGGTGACGAAAAACAAGGGCGTTTTTCCGACTGATGACAGCCTGTTTAAGATGCTGTATCTGGCAATGATGGATATTACGAAAAAGTGGACAGGACGCCGCCGCGACTGGGGCGAAATATACTCGCAGCTTGAGATATTCTTCGCCGATAGAATAAGCTATTGACAATTGCTGATTTTTCTGATAACGTAAAAACGGACGGAATTAAATTCCGTCCACTCAAATATTTAAATTTTTTGCACCATTTTGACTTTACACAAAACTTGAAGAAGTCTCAGATCCATATGTTCAACAAGAGCATACGGGTCTTTTAATTCATACATACATTATTTATATTCTGATTTTAGAAATTCTTTTGCGTTTCTGATTGCTTTCTCTACAATTTCTTTGGCAGGACCACCAATAACTTTTCTGTCATTTACACATGTCTCCATACTGATTGCATTATAAATATCATCTTCTATAATATCTGAAAATTCCTTAAATTCATTCATAGAAAGTTCATCAAGGGATTTATCGTGTTCTATTGAATAGAACACCATTCTTCCCACAACTGCGTGAGCCTCTCTGAAGGGCAAACCTTTTTTTACAAGGTAGTCTGCAACATCAGTTGCATTTGTAAATCCACCCTTTGAACCTTTTAGCATATTATCCTTTTTTACTGTCATAGTAGCAATCATATCGGCAAATACCGGAAGACATAATTTTACGGTATCTACTGCGTCAAATATAGGTTCCTTATCCTCTTGCATATCCTTGTTATATGCAAGCGGGATACCTTTCATAGTGGTAAGAAGTCCCATAAGATGACCGTACACACGACCCGTCTTACCTCTTATAAGTTCTGCAACATCAGGATTTTTCTTTTGTGGCATTATAGATGAACCTGTTGAAAATGCGTCATCCATTTCTACAAAAGAAAATTCGTGACTTGACCATAAAATAAGTTCTTCTGAAAATCTGCTAAGGTGCATCATTATAATAGAAAGACAGCTTGCAAGTTCAATTACAAAATCTCTATCAGATACACCATCAAGTGAATTTAAAGTAACACCATTAAATCCGAGTTCTTTAGCTACAAATTCTCTGTCAAGGGGATACGTCGTACCTGCCAAAGCACCGCTTCCAAGCGGCATTATGTTAGTACGGTCATAGCAGTCTTTTAGTCTTGATAAGTCACGTTTGAACATTTCAAAATAAGCCATTAAGTGATGTGCAAATGTAACCGGCTGAGCCTTTTGCAAATGTGTGTAACCTGGCATAATTGTTTCGGTATGCTCTGAAGCAAGATCAACAATTACGTCTAATGTGTGAAGGAGCATTGCTTTAATTTCTTCGGTTTCGTCCATCAAATACATTCTTATATCAAGTGCTACCTGGTCATTTCTACTGCGTCCTGTATGAAGACGTTTTCCTGCATCGCCTATACGTTCAATAAGAATTTTTTCCACATTCATGTGAATATCTTCAGCGTCTATTTCAAATTCAATCTTTCCGTCCTCAATATCTTTTAAGATGTTTTTTAGCTCGCTAACTATTTTTTGGCTGTCTTCCATTGGTATAATATTTTGTTTTCCAAGCATTGTTGCATGGGCGATAGAGCCTTTTATGTCCTGTCTGTACATACGCTTGTCGAAACGTATAGACGAATTGAAATCATCTACTTTTTTGTCGGTGCTTTTCTGAAAACGACCGCCCCATAATTTTGCCATATATTTACCTCCTGCTTTTATATTAATTTAAAGTGGAATATGCAATAAGCAATATCATATTTTTATACTGAAAACCCCTCTGTTTTTCAGAGGGGATTTTCAAGTGATTATTTGTCTAAGCCATTCTTTTTCTTCATCATAGCACGAACCTTTAGTGGAAGTCCGAATAGATTTATGAATCCTTCACTGTCTTTGTGGCTGTAAAGCTCATGGCTGTCACCGAATGAAGCAATATCTTCATTATAAAGTGAATATGGTGATTTAGCACCAGCAGGTGTTACGCTACCTTTATAAAGTTTAAGTCTTACTTCACCTGTTACAGTTTCGTCCATAACATCAAACATAGCTGACATTGATTCGCGAAGTGGAGTAAACCATTTACCATCATATACAAGTTCTGCAAATTTGATTGCTGATTGACGCTTAAATGCCTGAGTATCTCTGTCAAGACACAAGTATTCAAGTTCCTGAATAGCTGCATACAAAATTGTACCGCCTGGAGTTTCATATACACCTCTTGATTTCATACCAACAAGTCTATCTTCAACAATATCTGCTATACCAACACCATAGGCACCACCAATTTTGTTAAGTTCTTCAACAAGTGGTCTTGGATCCATTTTCTTACCATCAAGAGAAACAGGTTCGCCCTTTTCAAAACCGATAGTAATGTATTTAGGTGAATCAGGAGCCTTTTCAGGTGATACACCAAGTTTTAATAAACTGTCAAGCTGAGGTTCATTTGCTGGATCTTCAAGATCCATACCTTCGTGGCTTATATGCCATATATTTCTGTCACGTGAATATAGATCCTTCTTTGTTACAGGAATTTCGATATTGTGAGCTTCTGCGTAATCAACGGCATCTTCTCTTGACTTAATATCCCAAATTCTCCATGGAGCTATTATTTTTAGTGACGGATCAAGTGCTTTAATACCAAGTTCAAAACGCACCTGGTCATTACCTTTACCTGTTGCACCGTGACAAATAGCAACAGCACCCTCCTTATGAGCAATCTCAACAAGTTTCTTTGCAATAATAGGTCTTGCGTGAGATGTACCCAAAAGGTATTTACCCTCATATACTGCACCAGCTTTTAAAGTAGGGAATATGTAATCTTTTACGTAATCATCACGTAAATCAGCTATATAAAGCTTTGAAGCACCTGCTTTTTTAGCTCTTTCTTCAAGTCCGTCTGTTTCTTTACCTTGACCTACATCACCGCATACTGCGATTACATCGTAGTCATAATTTTCCTTTAGCCATGGAATGATGATTGAAGTATCAAGTCCGCCTGAGTAGGCAAGAACAACTTTTTCTTTTGCCATAGTTGCAATTCCTCCTAAAATATAATATACTTATTGTACTTTGTATATTATACAACAAAGATAATATATATTCAATAGTAAAATTGACAAAAATAAGGAGATTTTAAGGTAAAATGATTATAATAGGTATAGATCCCGGCTATGCAATAGTAGGAGTAGGTGTAATAGAATATAAGGGTAATAAGTTTAGAACGTTGGAATACAATGCTATAACTACACCTGCTGGTATGCCAACTGTGGATAGACTAAAAAAAATATATGAAGAAATGACTGTATATATTAATAAATATTCACCCGATGCAATGGCAATAGAAGAACTATTTTTTAATTCTAACCAAAAAACAGCCATAAATGTAGCACAGGCAAGAGGGGTACTTCTTGTGGCAGCTGCGAATAATAACATTCCTATATATGAATATACA
>CALXQE010000036.1 GCA_944390495.1 uncultured Clostridia bacterium | reverse complement strand
TGGATTTTCCTCATTATGGGTAAATACGTTATATCCTTCACTTGAACGCTGTGTGCAAAGAAGTCTGTGGATAGTTTTAGCCTCACAGCCTGTTACTTGGCTCATACGTTTTGCCGCACGTCCGGTTGGTGCTGCAAGGGATACCGATAGTTTTAAATCCTCCAAAAGACGTATGATTGTATTTATAGTTGTTGTTTTTCCTGTACCCGGTCCTCCCGTAAGTACCATACATCCCGATGAAAGAGCTGTGACAACTGCATTTCTCTGTTCTTGTGCAAGGTGAATATCACTTTTTGCCTCCAAATCGTCTATTGCTTTTTCAGCCTCGCTTTCGGTCATTGTAAACTTTTGAGTGTTTTGTGCCATGGCAACAAGTCTGCGTGCTATATAGTATTCCGCCTCATAAAACTCATATAAATAATATACATCTTCTCCGTCATTTTTATCTTGCAGTATTTCTCTATTTGAAATAAGGTCTGCCAACGCCGCACTAACTTCTTCTTCATCTACTTTTAAAGTATACGCAGTATGCTCTGTAAGTACACTTTTCGGTAAATATACATGACCATTTTTATATGCTGCACTTTGCAGAATATATTTGATACCGGCACATATTCGTGTAATGCTGTTTTTAGGCATACCCATATTAAAAGCTATTGTATCTGCTGTTTTAAATGTTATTCCGTCTACTGCATCAGATAATATATATGGATTTGACTTAATCATTTCTACTGCATTTGCCCCAAGTACATTATGTACCTTTACGGACATGTTAGCCGATACCCCATATTGCTGTAAAAACATAATAACATTTTGCATTGACTGAAGTTCTCTAAATTCTCTTCCTATTTTTTCAGCCTTTTCCATGCTTATTCCTTTTATCTCTGAAAGACGCAAAGGTTCTGACAACATCACCTGCAATACCTCACAGCCAAAATGTTCTAAAAGTTTTCTTGCCGTAGCCTCACGTATGCCATGAATAACACCGGAAGATAAATATTTTAAAATGGCATCCTCGTCAGACGGCATAATAGTTTCACAATATTCAGCTTTAAATTGTTCACCGTAATCAGGGTGCGTAATCCAATTACCTGAAAGGGATACACTTTCTCCCTCTGTTATAAAAGGCATATACCCTGTTGCAGTAAACACTCCCTCATTTTCGCTGTCTATTCCACAAACAGTATAGCCATTTTCAGGATTTGAATATATTATATCTTCAACTACACCTGTAACCGTTATAATTTCACTCATTTTTTACTCCATTACATATATCATACCGTTATCAATACCCGTTATTTCAGCTCCTGCTTTATCTATCTTATATATGTATTCAATTTGTTCTTTTCTAATTTTTTCTCCTGTATATATTACCGGTATTCCGGGAGGATAAGGAACAACCGTTGAGCAGGAAACTCGTCCTATGCTGTTTTCTAAATCTACTTTCTCTTGCTTAGAAAAGAAAGCCTTTTGAGGATATAGCTTTTCTTTACAAATCATTGGAGAATGTATTTTTATGTTTGATTTCGTCTTTTTTCTTCCATTTACTAAATCCACTAAAACAGAAAAAAACTTTTCCATATCTTCACAAGTATTTGACGGTGTGACTATTAATACAATATTGAATAAATCTGCCATTTCAATATCAATATTTTTATCAGAAAGTTCTTTTTCCGCCTCAAAACCGCTTATACCAAAGTCATAAAGACTTATAACAACTCTCGTTATATCATCGTTTTTTAGAACATTAATACCGGCATCTTTTAGTTTTTCTCTGTATTTTATGCACATATCAATACATTTACCCCAGCCGTTTTCACTTTCTAATTCTGCCCGTGCAATATCTGCCGACGACGCAATAACATAAGATGGACTTGACGTTTCAAAGGCATATAACGCCCTTTTTGCAAGTTCCATATTGATGTAACCGGAGTTTAAATGTAAATATGCACTTCCTGTCAGTGCGTTTAGTGTTTTGTGGGCACTGTGACACACCGCATCTGCATATTTTACCGCTGTTTCGGGTAGTCTATCGTCCGAAATAAAATGAGGTCCGTGTGCCTCATCTACTAAAAGAGGTATCTTTCGTTTATGACATTCACTTGATATATTTTCTATATCTGAGCAAATTCCGTAGTAATTAGGAGATGTTAATATAACAGCACAAACATCATCTGTTATGTATTTCTCTATACTGCAATCACCTGCCGGAACTGCAAATTTTTCAATATTTGACTTGGGAATGAAACGTATATTTATACCCACCAATGCACATGTATTTATGACACTCATGTGACAGTTTGCCGATGCAAGCAGCGTACCTCCGGGTTTAACAGCAGAACATATCATAGCTTGTATTGCGGTTGTTGAACCGCCTGTTATTATATAACTTTTCTCACTTCCGTAAAGCTTTGATAATAAGTCCTGCGATTTTTGTATATACTTTCCCGGATTATGTAAATTTTCAGTTCCGCTAAGCTCTGTTACATCAACAGAAAGTAAATCTTTATTTATCCCTCTACCGTTCTTATGTCCGGGCATTGCGAAAGATATTCTGTTTTTATTAATATATTGGGTTAAATGTTCATAAAGCGGTGACTCCATTTTTTACTCCCTCCTATTTTATATTATATAAAATTTTTAAATATCTGTAAAGTATATATTTTATTATCATTTTCATCAGTATAAAACAAAAACCGCTTAAACGTACTGTTTAAGCGGTTTAAGGGTGGTCGGAGTGACAGGACTTGAACCTGCGGCCCCTTGACCCCCAGTTATCTTAGTCTTAATTTCACTAATTGACTGCATGATACAAAAAACTTAGATTTTAAGCCACTTTATCAATATTTTATTTTAAAAAACTCACCACTAAAAAGCATTAAAATTTATGTTCTGGTAGTCAAAAATATAGTCAGGTATACTTTTTTGACCTATAACATAAAAAGAGGGACATTTAGCCCCTCTTTTTAGTGTTTTGAGATTACTCTCACGGTTTCACTTACCAGTAATTTTTGAGCATATTGCTCACGGAGTATTCCCCATAAGTATTATAGCATACGCAAATACTTTTTCCAAGTATATTATTTTAATTCAAACTATTTGCCAATCTGTACATTGTAACACACACCCACAGCTTTGTATCATCAAGTCCCAGTCCATCACCTGTGCCTTTAATGATGCCCTTGTCAATGCACCATTGTACAGCTTCGTGAGCCCATAACGGCATATTATCATCAATGTAATTATAAATCATAGGATTTTTAAGATTATCCACTTCGGCTTTTAGAGCGACATTTTCCGCTTTCAATACCTTTATCTCTGTTTTTAATTCTTCATATTGTCCCATAGTAAGTCCTCCATTGTTTTCTGTTATTTCGCCTGTTATTGCGTTGCATATAGCCTGTGCGATTTGTGCAGCACCCAATTTTTTGTACAGGTCTACATCTGTCTTTGTATCTACAAAACACACTTCAACAAGCATTGCCTTAGCGTTAGTACGTCTTACTACATATAAATTAGAACCGTCTTTAATACCACGGTTTACAAAACCTAAGCCGTTAAGGTTTTCACACACTCTTTCTGCCTCGTCAAAACGCTTTCCGCCATATGTAAACACTTCACAACCTTTACCGCCACCGCTGTTAAAATGTATCGATACAAATAATTCAAGCGGTTGTGCATTTGCCATATTAACAATTTGACTAAGATTATCATTTACACTATTAGCATAATCGTTGGTACAGCTGATAACGTCGTGACCTTCTTCCGCTAATAGTGTCATAAGTATGTTTCCAACTTTGCGAACTTCAACGCTTTCATCTATGTAGCCGACTGCACCGCAACCTACTGTACCACTTACAGTATGACCGCAATTAATACCGATTACCATATTATTCACCGTCCTTAACGCAAAAATTCTCCCACTTCTTGTAAACATCAAAATAAGTTTCTTGTTTATCACCATTATGAGTAACTTCATAATAACAACCATCTGCAACCGTTGTAGATAATAATGCTTTATGGTTCTGTAATGCTTTGCAGTACCAAACAACATATACGTCATCTTTTGTTATGGTCTTATTATCTGTTACATCGACTTTTTTGTTAAAATACTCAACAATATTCTCTTTTGCAAATTCGATAAATTCCTTACTACTTATAATCATAA
>CALXQE010000035.1 GCA_944390495.1 uncultured Clostridia bacterium | reverse complement strand
AACACCTGATGAATTTAAAGAATTTTGCTGTGACACAGTACCGCTTTTAAAAGCTAACAGAGTATTTAAAAATACAGATAAATTCAAGGCTGAATTTGATTTATATAATTACGGAAAGAATAGAATTAAAACTCCAGTTTTTAAACTTGAACTGTTTAAAGGTGACGCTAAACTATATGAGGTTTTAACCCACAAAAAAACAGTGTCTTTCCCACTTGATTTTATTAAAGAATCATCTATTATAAGAGCAGTTCTCTCGGTAGGTGGATATAAAAATTCATGGAATATATTTGTATATAAGGAAGAGAATACCGAATTTACCGTGCCTGTGTTTACCGATTTAGAAAAGGATTTAATATCACTTATTGAAAACGGCGGAAAAGCAGTTTTTGCGATGAATAAAGATAATTTAAAAAATCCAATAGAGGGGTTATTTAAACCGGTGTTCTGGTCACCTGCATACTTCCCTTCAACTCGTGCCTGCGGACTTATATGCGATAAATCTCACCACATATTCGATAGTTTCCCGACAGATGAATATGCTGATTTTCAGTGGAAACACCCTATCGATAATTCAGTAGGCGTAGATGTATCTATGCTTGATAAGGACTTTCCGTATATTATTGAACCTGTACCAAACTTCTTCGATAATACAAGGCGTTCACCGCTGTTTGAAGCACGTGTGGGAAAATGCAATATACTTTTCTGCGGATTTAATCTTGATATTAAAAACATGACAGTAAAAGCACTTAAAAACAGCATTGCAAAATATGTTAATTCTGACCTATTTAAACCTACTGCACGTCTTTCTTTAGAAGATGTAAAAGGACTTATTAAGTGACATTGATTTATTAGTGTTTTTACTGTATAATATTGTAAATAAAACAAAATTGGAGGATAAATTATGGGAATTTTAGTTTACGCATACTTCCTTATTTTAGGTTTTTTGTATGCAGACTACATTTTTAAAGGAAAGGATTTATATTATAAAATATATTCCGGTGCAGTTTTGGGAAATATCATACTGATGTCCGGAATAATACCATTTGCCTTTATTTTCCGTTTTACTATTTTGTCGCATATACTTCTTATAATTATTGCGGCTGTGCCTTATGCACTGCTTATCCATCGTCGGTCAAAGACAAAAGAAATCGAAGGTAATGCCGTATATGAAAAGCTTTTCTTTAAAAGTAACAAAAAACTACTTGTAAAAGGTGTTGTTGACAACAAAATACTGTTGTTTGTAATTTTACCTATAAGCATAATAACATGGGTACTTCTAACTAATCATATAATGGTGCCTTACAGCGGCGGCGGAATTGCTTCTGGACAAAGTACATACGGTGATTTAGCAATGCACATGGGATTTGTAACAAGTATTGCCGAGCAGGGAACATTCCCTCCTGTATACAATGTTTTGGCAGGAACAAAGCTATGTTATCCATTTCTTATTGATTCGCTATCGTCAAGTATCTACCTATTTGGTACAAGCCTAAGACTTTCAATACTTATACCAAGTTATGTATTTGCAGCTATCATTGTATATGGTTTCTATAATCTTGCATCATCTATGACAAATAACAAAGCAGCCAGTATTCTTGCAACATATTTATTTTTTATAGGCGGAGGATTCGGATTTGCATACTTCTTAGAAGGTGCAAAGGAAAATCCGGAAAACTTTACTCAAATATTTACTGAATACTATAAAACACCAACCAATCTAAATGACTCAAACATTCGCTGGGCTAATCCTATATGTGACATGATTATACCGCAGCGTACGACTATGGCAGGTTGGGGTGTTATATTGTTTGCTTTAGAGCGTCTTATATATGCTGCAAAGGATAATAAACGTACATCTTTTATACTTCTCGGTATAGTAGCCGGTTGTATGCCGATGATTCATACACATTCTTTCTTAGCACTTGCAGTTATATCAGCAGTGATGGCAGTATGGAGTATCGTACAAACACCTGAAAAGGATAGAAAATATTCCCTTATAAATTGGTGTATATATGCAGCAATAGCTGCTGTACTCGCACTTCCTCAGCTATTTATATGGACTTTTACACAAGTCGGCGGAGATTCATTTTTAAGATATACATTTAACTGGGTTAATGAAAAAGATCCATACCTTTGGTTCTGGCTGAAAAATTGTGGTATAGTAACATTGCTTATAATCCCTGCATTTATAAACACCTCAAAGGATAATAAAAAAATATTTACCGGCGGAATACTTCTGTTTATTATAGCGGAATTTCTCTTATTCCAGCCAAACCCATATGATAACAACAAATTGTTTTTTATTGTATATATGATGGCTGTTATTCTCATTTCCGAATTTAGCGTAAATATATACGACAAATTGAAAGATATTAAATGGAGAGGTTATTTTGCAGCGTTACTAATCGTGTTTGGAACTTTATCCGGTGCTTTAACCATAATACGAGAATTTAATTCAGGAGGTGAATATCAAACCTTTTCTGAAAATGATATTAAGTTTTCCGAGTTTGTAAAGGATAACACAGACCCAACAGCCACATTTGCAACAACTTCAGAGCATCTTAATCCTGTATCTGTACTTGCCGGTCGAAACATTTATGTCGGTTCTTCATTATATGTGTATTTCCACGGTCTTGGTAATGATATGTATGACCGCAACGATCAAATGAAGGATTTATATTCAAGCAACAGTCAATCAGAGCTTTTAAATATGGCTAATGAATTAAATATAAGATATATTGTAATCGGACCTAAAGAAAAAAATGAATTCCAAATAAATCAAAATGCCTTTAATGGCTTAAACGAGATATACAGCGAAAATGGATATATACTCTATGATTTAGGCGAATAAATATTAATCTCTCCGTATAAAGCGGAGAGATCTTTTTTGCATAAAAATAACCGGCAAACAAATGTTTGCCGGTTTTAAGTTATATCTAAAATTATTTAACCATTGAAGCAACTTCAGCAGCGAAATCATCTTCACGCTTTTCAAGACCTTCACCTGTCTCAAAACGTACAAACTGCTTAATTGTGATGTCGCCCATGCTTGCAACGTACTTAGCTACGTTTTCCTTGTTTTCAGCCTTTACGTATTCCTGTTCAAGCAGACATACTTCCTTAAATTCCTTAGCAAGACGACCTGTAATCATCTTTTCAATAATGTTATCAGGCTTTGATGCGTTCTTAGGATCGTTCTTTAGCTGAGCGATAAGGATTTCCTTTTCATGCTCTTTGTAATCTTCAGGAATATCATCGCTTGAAAGATACTTAGGATTAAGAGCTGCAACCTGCATTGCAACGTTCTTTAGACATTCCTTAGTAGCGTCGTTGTTTTCAGCATCAGCTTCAACAAGTACACCGATCTTACCAGCTGCGTGGATATATTCAACAACAGCACCTGTTGTTTCAATTCTTGCAAAACGTCTGATGTTCATGTTTTCACCGATTTTTGCAATCTTTTCTGTAAGCATATCACCGATTGTGCTGTCGCCGCACTTCATTGTCTTAAGTTCTTCAACATCACTTGGGTTCTGCTCTGCAACTGTCTTTGCAACGTCTGTAACAAAGTTTTGGAATTCTTCGTTCTTAGCAACGAAGTCTGTTTCTGAGTTTACTTCTACAAGTACACCTATGTTACCGTTTACATAAGCCTTTACGATACCTTCAGCAGCAATTCTGCCTGACTTTTTAGCAGCTGTTGCAAGACCCTTTTCTCTTAGGTACTCAACAGCCTTATCCTTGTCACCGTCTGTTTCTGTAAGAGCCTTTTTGCAGTCCATCATACCGCAGCCTGTCATTTCTCTTAGTTCTTTAACGTCTTTAGCTGTAAATGCCATTGGTTTTTCCTCCCTATATATTCAAAAGAATTATTCTTCTACTGTTTCCTCTGCTGTTTCAGCTTCTACAGCTGCAACTGCATCTTCACCCTGTCTGCCTTCGATGATAGCGTTAGCCATTGTTGAAGCGATTAGCTTTACGGCTCTTATAGCGTCATCGTTACCAGGAATTACATAATCAACTTCGTCAGGGTCACAGTTTGTATCAACGATTGCAACAACAGGAATACCAAGCTTCTTAGCTTCTGCAATAGCAATCTTTTCTTTTCTTGGGTCAACTATGAACATTGCACCAGGAAGTTTCTTCATATCTTTAATACCGCCAAGGTACTTTTCAAGCTTATCTCTTTGAGCCTTTAGCTTAATAACTTCTTTCTTTGGAAGAGCTTCGAATGTACCGTCTTCTTCCATTTGGTTAATTTGAGCAAGTCTTGCAATTCTCTTTTGAATTGTCTTGAAGTTTGTAAGCATACCGCCAAGCCATCTTGCATTAACGAAGTACATACCTACTCTTTCAGCCTCTTCTTTAATAGAATCCTGAGCCTGCTTCTTTGTACCTACAAATAGAATATCCTCACCGCTTGCAGCTATATCTCTGATGAAGTAGTAAGCTTCTTCTACCTTCTTAACTGTCTTTTGAAGGTCGATGATGTAGATACCGTTTCTTTCTGTGAAGATGTATTCAGCCATTTTAGGGTTCCATCTTCTTGTCTGATGTCCGAAATGAACACCTGCTTCTAAAAGCTGTTTCATTGAAATTACGTTTGCCATTTTTAGTTTCCTCCTCGTTTTTTAAATTATTCCTCCATCTGCGTCTTATCATGCAAAGACCACGGCAAAAAGGCAACTTTTGCACAATCAGCAAATGTGTGTATTTTTCATACCGAAATATTTTAACACATTTTATTACAAAAATCAATACTTTATGGAAAAATATTTAATTTTTTTGTACAAAAAAAGCGGATAAAATTCCGCCTTTTTTTATTCTATTTTGCTAACAGCCTTCTTGTATATATGACTTTTATATCGAACGGTAAATATAATACCACGCACAAGCCAGTCAATCGTCATTGCAACCCATACACCAAGTACACCCATGTTAAGCCAATTTGCAAGTACAATACTTGCCAAAACTCTAAACAGCCACATAGAAACAACCGCTACAATCATTGTTACAACAACATCGTTTGCAGCTCGCAAAACATTTGGGAGTGCAAAAGAAAACGGCCATATTGTACATGTACAAATTGCATGATACCATATAATCTGCTTTGTAAGTTCTGTCGTTTGTTCTGAAAGATTGTATGCCTTAAGTATCAGCGGCAATGCTAAAACAACTACTATATTTACAACTATTTCAAACATATAAAGTGTACGAAGGAGCCTCTTTGTATAGAAGTGTACCTGCTCATAGTCGTTTGCACCTACACACTGGCTTGAAACGGTAAGTATCGCCTGACATATTGCCATACCCGGCAGAATCTGAAACATTGCTATTGTATTCGATACTGCATTTGCGGTGATTGCCATTGTTCCAAAGGCTGTGACTATGGTAAGCACAAGTATTTTACCTAATTGGAACATTGAATTTTCCAAAGAGTTTGGAACTCCTATACGCAGAATTTTTTTAATCATACGAAAATCAAAATAGATTTTAAACGGTTTATCAATATGTATTGTAAGATTTTGATTTGAAATTCTTACGGTAATTATAACAGCCGCTACAATTCTTGAAATAAGAGTCGGTATAGCCGCACCTGCAATCTCCATTTTAAAACCATAAATTAAAATTGCATTTCCCACTATATTTACTGCATTCATTATAAGCGACGTGTTCATTGACACCTTTGAGTTACCCATTGCTCTAAACAGTGCAGCTCCTGCATTATAAATACCGATAAACGGTATTGATGCCGATACTATAAGAAGATATGTATTTGCATACCCTGCAACATCATCCTCTATTTGTCCAAATACCGTATGGAGAATAAAGTTTTTTAAAATATATATTACACCCATTACAATTATAGCTATAATTGTTGTAAATATTAATGTCTGATTTGCCGCCTTGCATGAGTTTTCCTTCTGCTTCATACCTATGTACTGTCCTGCTACTACTGCACCTCCTGTTGCAAGAGCCGTAAACAAGTTTATAATAAGTACATTTACCGTATCAACAAGTGATATGGCAGAAACCGCCGCTTCTCCTACACTTGCAATCATTATAGAGTCTATCATACCTACCGCTATTGATAAAAACTGTTCGATAATAAGCGGTACTATAAGTTTTCTCAAATCAATGTTGCTGAATAGATAATGCTGTGGTATTTGCTTCAAAATTAAAACCTTCCCTCAAAATTATTACTATCTTTTAATTATAGCATAATTACAGTCCTTTTTCAACTAAAACTATACTACATATTTTTCTGCCTGTTTATTAAACATTTCGGCGTATTTACCGTTTATACTCATTAAATAGTCATGGCTTCCCTCTTCAATTATTTCACCGTTTGCAAGCATAATGATTCTGTCTGCCATACATGTAGTTGACAGTCTGTGGGAAATAAATATAACTGTCTTTTTTTCTGATAAAGTTATCATTGTTTCGTTTAATTTATATTCACTTATGGGGTCAAGTGCACTTGACGGCTCATCAAGTATAACATAGCTGCAATTCTTTGCAAATATTCGTGAAATCGCTATTTTTTGTTCTTCACCACCTGATAAATTTACTCCTTCATCAGAAAACTCTCTTGTCAGCGGTGTGTCTATACCCTTTTTAAGAGTTGACAATTTATCCGAAAAACCGCTTTTTCTAAGTGACTCCTCTATGATATTACGTCTTTCTTCCTTTACAAAATCCATTTCTACATTTTCCGCAACTGTTCCTGCAAATACTTTGTAGTCCTGAAATACGGAACCGAAAGTTTTTCTGTAACTTTCCGCTTCATACTTTTTTATGTTTGTTCCGTTAAGTAAAATTTCACCCTCTGTAACATCATAAAGACGCATTATAAGTTTTACCAGCGTTGACTTGCCTGCTCCGTTGTATCCCACCACCGCTATTTTTTCATAGGGTTTAATTTCAAGGTTAATATTTTTAAGACTGTAATTTTCCGCACCCTCATATTTAAAGGATACATTTTTAAGCGAAATAACGGACGGTTCTTTCGGTGCTTCTATACCAGGCTGTCTTTCTATTTCAGGTTCATAAGCCATAAAGTTTCTGAAATGGTCTACATAAAGACTTTGTTCTCCCAGTTCACTTAAAACCCGAATAAATTCATTGGCACTGCCTGTAAAATTCCAGACAGCATTTGTAAGTGACGCAAGGTCACCGAATTTCAGCGTTTTTGTAATTATTGTTTTTACACAAAGGTAAAGGTACATAAAAAAGTCAAGTACTGCTTCCGTTGACATATTTTGAATAAGGGAATATACCATAAGTTTTTTACCGCCCTTGTCGTTTATATCACGAATTTTGGCCATGGTTTTTTTAAGCCTTTCAAACAATGTTTTGTGAATATCAGATAGACGTATTTCCTTTGCGTAATCTGCAAGATAAAATACTCTTGTCATATAGTCACGGCGGCGTTCGTGGGGTTTTATTTCCACATTCATACTGTAACGCTTTTTTATTCTAAGTCCGCTGATTACAAGACGAATTACAAGCAGCACCACTGCAAATATCATAAGCGTTCCGTCTGTTGCAACCATAAATCCTCCGAAGAAAATTATATCCGAAAGTCTTGCCACAAACACACACCAAGAACCATACATTTCACCTAATTTTCCCTCTGCCTGTGAAGCTGCCCACACAAAGTCGGTATAAAATTTAGGAGTTTCATAGTACACCAAATCCATTTTCCGTGCCTTTTCAAAAATAACTTTGTTAAGACCTGCCGTAACCTTTGTCGCCGCCATTGCACTTAAATATTCAGCCGTCACAGCACCGAATATATGTCTTACAAGCATTGCCAAACTTACAAACACAAGAAATATAAATATTTCTCTAAAGCCTTTACCATCTGAAAGACCGTTAAATATGTACTGTACAGAATATGTACCAGCCAGCATATCCACAAAGGAAACATAAATGCAAAACAGAAAATGCAATAAAAAATATGCAGGTGCAAATTTAAAGAAATACTTTGCCATAAGAAGGTGATTTGATACTATATGAATAAATTTTTTCATATCATTCCCTCCCCTCTCTGTACTGCTTTGACTGCATTTCAAACATCTTTGCATACTTGCCGCCCATGTCCATAAGCTCCTTATGTGTTCCTTTTTCTGCCACTTCACCGTTTTCAAGGAGATAAATCATATCAGCACTTACGGCTGAGGACAGTCTGTGTGAAATAAATATAACAGTCTTATCTTTGCAGGCTTTCATCATATTTTCAAACATTTCATATTCACTTATCGGGTCAAGTGCACTTGACGGTTCGTCAAGTATTGCAATGTGTGACTGTTTTGCAAATACCCTCGCAACTGCAATTTTCTGAAATTCACCGCCTGATAATATTGTTCCTTCATCATCAAACTCACGTGTAAGCTGGGTTTTCATACCCTTTTCAAGGCTGTCCACCTTATCTCCCAAACCGCTTTCATTAACGGCTTTCCTTGCCCTTTTCCTGTCCTCATCATTTTTCGGCGGATACAACAGTACATTTTCATCTATATCTGCCGCAAATATTTTAAAATCCTGAAAGACCGTACCAAAGCTGTGACGGTAATCAGACAGCTTGTATTCTTTTATATTTCTGCCGTCAAGTAAAATTTCACCCTCTGTAACGTCATAAAGACGCATTATAAGCTTTACAAGTGTTGACTTACCTGCTCCGTTATGTCCCACAAAGGCAACCTTTTGTCCTTTCGGAATGTCAATACTTATATTTTTAATAGTTGGTTTTGTCTGCCCTTCGTATGTAAATGATACATTTTTAAGCGTCAAATGGTGCAATGTATTTTGTGGAATAATCCCATTTTCATTTTCTGTGATTTTTGTTTTATAATCAAAAAATATTTTAAGATTTTCCGCATAAAGACCGTTTTCTATAAAATCAGCCATATTCCATGAAAATGAATATACATTACGCTGAAGTATCGTTGCGGCATTTATGACAGTTATAACATCACTTAAATTATATGCGTGCTGTTCTATATACCTAAACACTATAAAACTTTGCACTGCTAAGTACGTACCTAAACTCATGAACAGTTCTCGAAATGCCCTAAGCCATGCCTCCATGCCGTAGTAATGATGAATTATTTCCAATGCTCTTTTAAGTGCATTATTAAAGTAACCAAGCATCGGCAGAAAAATATTTCCAAGACGCATTTCCTTAGCATAATCCTGAAGATACACCGTTCTTTTAACATATTCAAATGTACGTCTTTGAGGTGTTGTTTCTGTCATGCATTTGTATTTCATCATAGTACGCTTTTTATCAATAAGAACCGATATAACTCCGCAAAATATTATAAACGGTATAACAACAGGTTCCCACACCGCAATAACTACGGCACTTGATACCACTGTAACAAAAATACCCACCATTCTGCTGAAATTATCAAGCGTTTTCTTAGCCCTTGTCAAAATTTCCGATGACGCACGTGTGTACTTATCGTAAAACTCAGGATTTTCATAACATGATAAATCACACTCAATAGCTTTTTTATACATCTTTTCTAAAAGATACTCCTGTATTGTAACGTCGGTTTTCGGCACGTACCATTCATCAAACCAAGAACTAAATAGACTTAAAAGTGCACTATAGCATAACATTATAAGCAAAAGTCCTATAATATAGCCAAAGTTTTTACCATCTTCGATTGCCTTCATAATAAATCTCAGCATAAAGACAGAATAAAACAACTCACCTGCCCGAAACCATATCCAGCGTATAATATGGCATACAACACGCAACGGCGTAGCTTCACACATAAGTCGCAGCATATAAAAATTATTTTTAAAGCTCTTCATTTAATCCTCCTTTTCACGTCTGTCCACAAAAAAAATACACCACTCGAAAACGAATGGTGTATTAATAATCAAATATATACGATTATACGGACAGACAACACCTTTTCATTTTCACGCAAAATTCACCGAAAACATAAATTCTTTTCATAGTGCTGTCCCCCTTTCCATAAATATTAAAGTTAGTATATACTAAAATCCAAAATATGTCAAGGGTTATCCTCTTAAAAATCCGTCTATAATCTTTTGTTCTGCTTCCTGTTCTGTAAGACCTAACGTCTGAAGTTTAATAAGCTGTTCACCTGCAATTTTACCGATTGCCGCCTCGTGAATTAAAGAAGCGTCCAAATCTCCCGCATAAAGCTCCGGTGCTGCATTAACTCTGCCGTTATCTGCAAGTATAGCGTCACATTCAGAATGTCCTGTACAACGGCAGTTACCTTTAATTGTTGAGTGGTATTCCTGATATGAATTACCCTTTGCAACAGAACGTGATACTATATCAACTCCTGAATCTTCACCATCAAGTGATACTTCAAAGTCTGTCTGTGCAGTTTCATCGCCGTCAGTCATTATTCTTTCATGAATTATAAGCTTTGCACGTGCCTTTAGTTTGCCTGTTGTTTTTCTTATGGTAGAGTCAACTCCGCCAAGCTGAATTGTATCCATTTCAAGAACAGAATCCTCATCAAGATATACATCTGTCACAGGGTCAATTTTTTTAAGACCTTTGCCGCTTCCTGTTCCTATGTGCTTTTCCTTGTATAAAACATGTGAACCTTTTCCAAGGAAAAAGCGGTGAATACCGTTATGACGTGCGTCATGACCGTCTGTTGTGTGTACGCCGCAGCCTGCCACTATTGTAACATCGGCACCGTCACCTACATAAAAATCGTTATATACAAGGTCATCAACATCACCGTGAGTTACACATGCCGGTATATAAACCATCTCACCCTGAGCCTCTGAACTTATATTTATAACAAGTCCCGGTCCGTCCGGTTTATTTTCTATTTTTACATATTTACTTGATTGTCTGCCGGCACATTGTCCGTCTTCACGAATATTAAACGCAACATTACCGAAATCTGTACCGTCTATTTCAGAAACAACTTTTAATAATTCTTTCGTAGTTTCATTCATTATGCATTACCTCCTTGTCTGTCCTTTCCAAGGGGACATTTTCTTGCCTTATCCTCTGTTAAAAGCTTTGGAAGTACGTCTTCACGATTACCATAGGTACGAACACTGCCGTTTGCTATTACAACTATATAATCGGCAATTTCAAGTATTCTCTCCTGGTGTGAAATTATAAGAAGTGACTTATCATTTTCATTTTTAATTCTTTCAAAAGCTTCAATAAGGCTTGTAAAACTCCATAAATCTATACCTGCTTCCGGTTCATCAAAAACCAACAATTTTGCATTTTTTCTTACAAGTACAGTTGCTATTTCAATTCTTTTGCTTTCACCGCCTGAAAGACTTGCGTCAACATCTCTGTCAACATAGTCATTGGCACAAAGTCCAACCTGACCTAAAACATTACATATTTCACGTTCTTCAAGTGTTCTTTCAGCTGCAAGGTTTAGTAAATCTCTTACTCTCAGCCCCTTAAAACGTACAGGCTGCTGGAAGGCATAGCCTATACCGCCCTTTGCACGTGTCGTAATGTCCCATTTTGTTATGTCTTCTCCGTCAAGAAAAATACTTCCGTCAGAAGGTGTTTCAAGACCTGCAATTATCTTTGCAAGTGAAGTTTTTCCGCCTCCGTTCGGACCTGTTACAACAGTCATTTTTCCTGAGGGTATTTTTAAATCTATATTATTTAATATGCTGTCACCGCTGGGTAAATTCCAACAGACTTTTTTAAGTTCAAGCATGTTAAGTATCTCCCTTCTATATTTTATACTTATTTGATATACAATTATACCACATCATTACTATTTTGTCAAATTTACTCACAAATTATTTACAAAAAAATTGCTTTCCCAAAAAACTTTGAGAAAGCAATTTTTATTAAAATCCAAGCGGAATACCGAACAGTACAAACATCATCAGCATTACAGTCCATGAAACTAAGAACACAATAGAATAAGGCATCATCATACCAATTAAATTACCTGCCGTAAATTCAGGTTTGTATTTTCTTATATACATCAGTACCACGCCCGCATACGTCATAAGCGGAGTAATAATATTAGTTGATGAATCTGCAATTCTGTAAGCCGCCGCAACCACATCAGGAGTCATTGAACTGTTTACGCTGTAAAGCATCGGTACAAATATCGGTCCTAAAAGCATCCATTTTGAGCTTAGTCCTCCCACAAACAGATTAACTACCGCTGTTATAATTATAAATCCTGAAATAAGCAGTACAGGAGAATTTGAAGCTCCTATTGCCTGTAAAAACTGTGCCCCGATATATGTTATATAAGTTCCTATATTCGTATAGGTTAAAAGTGCAAGGAAATTATAGCAAAAGAACGTCAGTACAATAACGTATCCCATTGAGCCTATCTGCTTTGACATTGATTTTACAACATCACCTGTACTTTTAAACTTTCCGCAGGCAATACCGAAAAACAGACCTGTTATAAAAAATATCATTGTAATTATTAAAATGATATTATCAAGAAACGGTGTGACTTGTTTTCCTGTTTCATCAATATAGTTCCTTAACGGTCCAAATGCAAGAAGAGCCGTAAATACAAGGGACAGCAGAAAACCACCTAATGCCCACCAAAGTGATTTCTTTTCAGTATCGGTAACCTTAAAATCACCTGTGTTTATATCCTCAGGAATAGCAAAACTGCTTTTTTCAAATTTAGGTTTTATCCACTTAATAGTGATAATTCCTCCTATTACAACTAAAAGCACCGTAGAGGCAACCATAAAATAATAGTGCATGGTCATAGGATTAAGTTCCTGCCCTGTATATGACACAAAGGGTATATTCTGACTTTGTGCAAACGCCTGTGCATTAGTGCCTATTATAACATCAACAACCGTTGCCGGTATTAAATTCGCACTAAACCCTGCACTCACTCCGGCAAATGCTGCCGCTATACCGATAAGCGGATTTTTTCCTATACCTGCATACAAAAGACCTGCAAGGGGTATAAGTATAATATATCCCGCATCTGTGGCAATGTTACTCATTATTCCCAAAAACACAAGGAAAAACGGCAAAAACTTATCCGATATACTGTTTCCGCCCTTTTTGACAAGTGTTTTTAAAAGTCCCGATTCTTCAGCTATACCTATGCCGAACATAACTATAAGTACCGTACCTACAATACCTCCGGCATATCCAAGCCAGTTATTTAAAATAGCGTTTTGAAAAATCCACCTTGTATTCTCAAATTCCAGCATATTTTTTATTTCATAAACGACATTTGTTCCGTCAGGTGTTTCCATTGTAAAGGTTTTGCCGCCGAAAACTGCCGTAATTATCAATACAATTATATATAAAAATGCAAATATAACAACAGGGTCAGGTATTTTTTGACCTATTCTTTCCAGTATCCCGCTGTTTTTTCTTTTTAACATATTAAAAAAATCACTCCCTTCAGTATGTACTATACCATAAAGGAGTGATTTAATTCAACGAACAATATATTCCATTATTTTAAAATTATGGTTTTTATAATTTGGTCTTCAACCGGTACATCTTCCATTCCAAGTTCTGCAACACTTTCTGTTTCTGCTTCAGCTATTGCGTCAACATATTCCATACCTGATGTAACCTTACCGAATGCTGCATACTGACCGTCAAGAGATGGTGTATCAGCGTGCATTATAAAGAACTGGCTTGACGCACTGTTAGGGTCTGTTGCACGTGCCATTGATATAGTGCCTCTGTCATGAGGTATTAAATTAAAATAACCGTTTGTGATAAATTCACCTGTTATATTGCCGGCTTCCTTTGCTGTCATATCAGCATCATATCCGCCGCCCTGAATCATGAAATCTTTAATAACTCTATGGAAAATAAGCCCGTCATAGAATTTTTCATTTACAAGTTTAACAAAATTATCTACCGTTTCCGGTGCTATGTCAGGATATAGCTCTAAATCTATCTCTCCGCCGTTTTCAAGCTGAATCTGTGCATTTATTATATTACCTGTTCCGTCTGCATAATTTTTATAAGCATCATATTGTTGATCAAGAATTTTTTCATAGGTTTCAAATTCTTTTGCAAGTCCCTCTTCAACGTTTTTCTTTTCATAGTCAACCGTTACAGTATATGTATATTCGTCCCAGCCCACTTCCGCACCGAACATTTCTGATATTGCTCTTAAAGGAACCATTGTATAATCATTCATTATTACAGGTGCTGCGTCCATTACAGCTGTATCTTGAAGTGCGTATGCCGATGTTTTAAAGGCATGGTCACGGTCTATCCATGTAAAATACAGATAATCCCCGTCACAAAGTGTTATCCCTCTTGTATCACCGTCCCATGACACGTCACAGCCTAAAGCTTCACTTACGGCTCTTAACGGTACGAGTGTTCTGTCATTTGATATTACCGCCGGAGTTTCCGTTTCTATCTTCTCACCGTTTACAACTATTGATATATCCTGAGCATAAGCCGCTGCGGCAGCTAAGAAAGTCATAGCAGTAACTGCTGCTATCATAAAAATCTTTTTCATTTTACTTTTCTCCTATTCTTTTTTAAATTTATAATATTTTCCGTCTGTTCTATTTCCTCATGTGTTTTTAACTGCGGGATAAAGCTTTTTGCCACTCTTCCTTTACCCCTCTGCTTTATGTAAATAAATCCTATTGCCGAAAATACAACAGCTCCTATACAGTTTACCACAAGATCTTTCATCGTGTCAATAATTCCTATATCAAGATAACCTTTATCTATTGTATAAACTCCGTTTGCTGAATTTATAATCGTACTTGTTATATCTGATATTCTAACTTCTTTATTAAGTCCCACCGGATTTAAAGCAACTGAATTAATTGCCGAAACGAATGTATCCTTCTGCATATCAAAGCCAAAAAAATAATCCATGCTAAACTCAAAAAATTCCCAAAGTACACCAACCGTCATTGAAAAACAAAATGCCACAAATGCAAGAAAAAACGGCGACATATTTATATGAAATTTTGGGTTTTGGTTTAAAATATCAATCATAGCAAAACCTATCGCCGCCATAATAAATCCATTTATCGTATGCAGTATTGTATCCCAATATGGGAAAACAGTATAAAAACTTCGTATCTCACCCAAAATCTCGGCTGAGAATATAAAAAGAAGTATTACAGCTTCCAGTGCAGACGGCAATTTTATTTTGAGTTTTAAATCCACAAAACTCGGTATATTAAACAAGATAAGTGTAAGCACACATAGAAAAACATTATAAAAATTCCTGTTAAATGCCTCGGCAATAAGCGTTACCACAACAAGTGCCTGAAGTACAAGCTGTAATATTGCCGTACCCTTCAGTCCTATCTTCCTCTTCACCTTATATTCACCCTTTCTATGATAAACTGTTTGTAATTATATCATAAAATGACAAAATTTTCAACGAAAATAACTTTGTTTTTATTATTAGTTATGTACAAAACGTAATTTATGTGGTATAATAATCTTAATAATATCGTTAGGAGCGTGATAGAATGAAGAAGAACGATTTAAAGAAACTTCTTGCTATCGGTGCAGCTGTAACGGCTGCAGCAGCAGTCACAGCAGTTGCTGTTACTATATATAATAAAAACAAGAAAAAAGCTTTTGAAAATGAAATTGCTGCTTCAAATAAAAATGTATATATTGCCGGCGGCGGTCTATCCGCTCTTGCAAGTGCTTTATACCTTATACGTGACTGCGGATTAAAACCGTCAAATGTACATGTTTTCATAAATCAAACACCTAAAATCGGTGACAGTGAAAATGGTTATATTTGCCGCAGAGGAAAAATAATAAGTACACGAAACAGTATGAATTTATTTGAACTTTTAAGCGGTGTAAATTCAACTGACATTCCTGACCTTACAGTTTGTGAGGAAATTTTAAATATTTACCGTTCAAATCCTCTTTCAAGACCTATAACGTTTATTGATGAGGATAAAAATGTAATTGACATTTCAAAAATAAAGCTGGATAAAGAGCATAGAAAAATAATAATGCAGCTTATGCAAAGTGATAGTGCAAAACTTAAATCAATTCCTATGTTTGAAACATTTGACAGCGAATTTTTCCAAACACCCTTTTGGAAGTTATTTTCAAGTGCTTACGGATACTCTCAAGGCGACAGCACATACGAATTTATAAATTGTCTTGCACACTTTGATAATATGATGTCAGGTACTATTCCTGATGACTTCGACAGATACGAAGAAATAGTAATGCCGTTAAAATCTCACCTTGAAAAGATAGGTGCTGATATTAACAGCGGCTGCGAAGTTACTGATATTGATTTTGAAGATGATAACGTAAGTGCCGTTCACTATACCGATAACGGCATACGCAAAACAGTATATTTAAATGATGGTGACTTATGTATTCTTCCAACTGACGATATGTCATACGGTGAATCATTCGGTTCATTTAACGAACCGGCTCCAAAACTACTGTCCACTCCATATATGCTGTGGAAAAAGCTTTCAGAGAAAAACCACGTATTCAAAGACCCATCGTTGTTTTTCAGTGAGCTTGACGAAAATATGTCAGAGGAATTTACAATTACTCTATCAAACAGTCTGCTTCCTGAACTAATCGACAAAGTTACATGCGGTGCACTTGGAAATGACGGAATAATTGTTCTTGATAACTCAAACTGGAAATTTACCGTTTGTGCCGTACCGTCAACACATTTTAAAAATACTAAAGAAGATATTCGTATTATGTGGGGCAGTGCAACACATTTTGACCGTGACGGTGAAAGATGCGGAAAACCTATGACAGAATGCAGCGGTGCGGAAATTCTTTACGAGCTTGTTTCCTGCTTTAACCTTGACGAAGCATGGGACGACATCAGAGAATCCGTAATCAATGTAATTCCGTGTCACAGACGTTTTGACCATTCATTTGTTGCTCCCGGCGGCTCAAAACTTGAAATCATACCGATAGGAATAGGTAATATGGCTGTATCCGGTGACTTTGCAGAATACGAAAACGGAACAGTTTTTTCACAGGAATACGCAGTATCAACAGCACGCAGTGCCGCATATACTCTAATGAAAACAAAAGAAAAAGTATTTAAAGCGACACCTTTTTCATGCAGAAAAATCAAAAAATTTCTAAAAAATTCGCTGATGTCTTTATAATTTAAGGTTTTTTTAAGGTTTATAGATTATTATATATACAGTATTAGAACCCCCTAAGTTTTAATACACAGCTAATTTTTTCATTTTTTCTTCATACTAAAAAACCGTGGGATATGCCCACGGTTTTTTAGTTTTATATATTTTTCTTAACAGGTTCACCGAATACAGGAAGTCCCTTTTCATCGTACTCAAAAACCTTTGCACGTGCATGGCGGTTATTATCATTAAGTGGATCGCCATTTATTTCCTTATAGTTTCTGCTATGGTATACAAGTACATCTTTGCCGTTATCAGTTGTGAAACAGTTGTGTCCCGGTCCGTACTGCTCATTTTCTTCGCTTGTCTTAAATACAGGCTTATCACTTTTATGCCACGAATTTTTATCAAGCAAGTCACTGTTCTCGTCTGCCCAAAGCATACCCATACAGTATCTCCAGCCTGTATCAGACGCTGAATATGTCACTATAACTTTACCGTTTCTTATAAGCACCGCCGGACCTTCATTTACTTTAAAACCTTGCTTTTCCCAATCATATTCAGGTGTACTTAAAAGCATTGGTTCTGTTTCAAGAGTCCATGGGTTTTTCATTTTTGCAATATAGATATTTGATACATCTGCCGGTTCGATTTTTTGTGCCCATATTGTATAAAGCTCACAATTATTTTTAAATGCCGTCATATCAAGGGAAAAACTCTGTACTCCAACATCAATTTTACCCTTTTCTATCCATTTTCCTGTCATAGGATTTTCGTCCTCACACATTAAAATATACGGACGTATCTCCCATATTTGGTCTGCATCGCCGGCTGTAAAATATATATACCACACACCGTCGATATAGTGAAGTTCCGGTGCCCATATATGAGATCCCATCTCACCTGTTTTATGTTTTTTCCATACAACAGAGGAATCGGCTGTCAATAATTCATTTAGCGTCTTTGCACGTCTGATTTCTATACAGTCATACTGAGGCATTGTGCCTGTAAAATAGTAATATCCGTCCGTATGAAGATACACATAAGGATCTGCCCTTTGATATACTAACGGACTGTTGTATTCAAATTCTTTTTTCATATTATTCCACCTTTCTTAGCTGTTTCCATAGGCTAATTATAATGGAAAAATATACATTTGTAAATACTATTTAAGAAATTGACGTCCGGCATTATCAATAATATAGTTTTCTTTATAAATAAGATCTGAAACAGTCGCAAATTCATATTTACATTCAAGTGCCTCAAGGATTTTCGGCAAAACTTCGGCAGTATGTTTTGTTCCGTTGTGAAGTAAAATTATATCGCCCGCTTTTGTATTTTTTACGCTTCTGTCATATATTTCATCGGCAGCAGCGTCGCCATAATCAATCCCATCTACCGACCACTGTATATAAAATCTTCCGCTGTTTTCCGCCGCCTTAACTACCGTGTTATTATATCCCCCCGACGGTGCACGCATAAGTGTAGGTTTTACACCTGTAATATTCTCTATAATATTATCACATTTATCAAGGTCACTTATGATTTCATCAGCACCAAGCTTTGTGTAATCAGCGTGATTATATGAATGGTTGCCTATTTCATGTCCCCTGTCACTTATCATTTTCAAACTGTCGGGATATTTTTCCGCCCAATCTCCCACAACAAAAAATGTTGCTTTGCAGTTATACGTATCAAGTGTATCAAGTATTTTGGGTATATCCTCGTCACTCCACGCACAATCAAAGGTAACAGCTATTTTATTGTCATCTCTTTCAACGCTGTATATTGGGATTTCCCGTCCGTTTACAAGAAATACCGATACCGTTTCCCTTGTGGAGAAATACAGTATCGGTATTGCCAAAACAGCTATAACCAGTATAATTATACTTTTTAATTTTATTGAATAAACTTTCAATTTACTGTTCCTCCAAAAATATACTGTTTAGTATATTTTATTCAGGAATGTAAAATTTTATACCTTTACAAAAGCCACGAAGGCAAACTTTTTTTAGGTACGCTCTTATTTATGTTATTTTTAGCTGTATCATTATCAGTATTATCTTCTTTTTTAATCTGTACCTCTTCTTCTGTCTTTGTTTTTTCTGTTTTTTGAGTTTTCTTTCGTTTTACGGCTGTCTTTTTATCAAGGGACTTTACATACTCTGTGATTTCCTCTTCTGTTTCAAGTGGTTCACTTTTAAAACGATCTGTAAACAGTTTTCCGTCCCTAACGTGAATCCTATTAAAATATCTTGCATAACTTGTCGTAACGCTTTTCATAGCCATTGATATTCCCTTTTCGCTTTCCTTTACAACAAGACGTATCTTATCGTTATCCAATCTGTATCCGTGTATTATTCCCGTTGCAAAGTTCTTTTCCAAAATCTCTATAAACTGCTTTTTATCATCATCACTGCCAAACAGTCTATCCCCTTTAAGTTCCACGTAATAATTACCGCTTTTACTTAGTTTTCTTGCTTCTCTTGCCATTTAGTGTCCCTCCTTTTTATATATTATACCACAAAACCAACAGGGACACTAAAACATTTTCTTTACATTTTAAAGACAAGTAGGTAATAAAGAACATGGTGAAGGAATATTTATATCCTATAAAACTAAGGAGGGATACTATGCAGACGTACCACAACAAAACTGTCGGTCAGGTAGAAAATGAGCTTAAAACCGACATTAAAACAGGGCTTTCAAATGACGAAGTAAAAAAACGCCTTGAAAAATACGGCAAAAATAAACTTAAAGAGAAAAAGAAGAAAAATATATTCAGGCGATTTATAGAGCAGTTTAATGACTTTATGATAATAATACTGCTCGCAGCAGCAGCTATTTCATATTTCACCTCAGCTATGCAGGGCGACGCTGATATTACAGAACCAGTAATAATCCTTGCAATAGTTGTTTTAAATGCACTTTTAGGTGTTATACAGGAAAAAAGAGCTGAACAAAGTCTTGAGGCATTAAAAAAGCTCTCAACACCCCATGCCTGTATTCTACGCAGCGGAAGGGAAATTACAATAAATGCTGAAGATGTAGTACCGGGAGATATACTTATAGTTTCAGCCGGTGATATAGTTGCGGCAGACTGCCGTCTTGTTTCATCAAATAACCTTTCGGTTGATGAATCCTCTCTTACAGGTGAATCGGTAAACGCCGAAAAAGATGCGACTGTAATATTAGATGAATTTTCACCACTCGGCGACAGAAAAAATTTAATATTATCCTCCACTTCCGTAACAGCCGGAAAAGGAAAAGCAATAGTAACGTCAACCGGTATGAATACAGAGGTAGGACATATTGCGGATATGCTTATGACAGACGAAACGGAACAAACTCCCCTTCAGGAAAAATTGTCTGATACAGGTAAAACACTTGGTATTGCAGCACTTTTTGTATGTCTGGTTATTTTTATAATCGGACTTTTCCGTTCACTTCCGCCTTTTGATATGTTTATGACCGCTGTTTCTTTGGCTGTTGCGGCAATCCCCGAGGGACTTCCTGCGATTGTCACAATTATGCTGGCGATAGGCGTTATGAGAATGTCAAAACACCATGCGATAGTACGCAATCTGCCGTCTGTTGAAACTTTAGGAAGTGCCTCTGTAATATGTTCTGACAAAACAGGTACTTTGACTCAAAACAAAATGACAGTAACTACCGATTACACAAGCGATAAAAAAATGCTTTACAGATTATGTGCAATGTGTTGTGACGATGACAACATCCACCGCAGTCCAACTGAAAATGCACTTCTTATCGCAGCTCAAAACAACGGTTTTATAAAAGACACACTTGATAAAAAATACAGACGTATAGATGAAATACCCTTTGATTCAACAAGAAAACGTATGACAACCATGCACCATGATATTAAAGGCTACAAAACAATAGTAAAAGGTGCTGTTGAATACGTACTTCCCCTTTGCAAAAGTATTTATAACGGACAAAAGGTAATTCCTCTATCCTCCCAGGGTAAACGCAAAATAATGAGCGAAAACAGTAAAATGACCGGTAACGGACTTCGTGTAATAGCAGTATGTTATCGTGACGATTATACAAAAGCACCGATAAACGAAAATAATATGGTATTTGTCGGTCTTGTGGGAATTGAAGATCCACCGAGAAAAGAGGCCTATGAGGCTGTACGTCAGTGTAAGAGAGCCGGTATACGTCCTGTAATGATAACAGGTGACCATGCAGGTACGGCTCTGTCAATAGCAAAGCGTATCGGAATAGCTGATGATTCATCACAGGTAATGACAGGCGATATACTTGAAAAAATTTCAGAGGAAGAACTCACCAAAACAATATATAAATACAGTATTTTTGCACGTGTAACACCGAGTCACAAGACAAAGATTGTAAAAGCTTTAAAACGTAACGGCGAAGTTGTTGCAATGACAGGCGACGGTGTTAATGACGCACCGGCACTTGCAGCGGCAGATATTGGATGCAGTATGGGTATAAGCGGCACTGATGTTGCAAAATCAGCGTCGGATATGATTCTTACAGATGACAATTTTTCAACAATCGTATACGCTGTTCGTGAGGGCAGAAGTATCTTTGCAAACATAAAAAAGGCAGTGCAGTTCCTACTTTCAAGTAACATCGGCGAAATACTTACCGTATTTTCAGGTATTCTCTTTGGCTGGTCATCACCCCTTACTGCAATTCAGCTTTTATGGGTAAATCTTGTAACCGACTCCCTTCCGGCAATCGCCCTTGGTCTTGACGCTCCCGATACTGATATTATGGATAAAAAACCACGTTCACCAAAAAAAGGACTGTTTGCAGACGGTTTGTGGGCATCTATACTGTTCGAAGGACTTATGATAGGTGCATTGGCACTATTGGCATTTTCAATAGGAGCTAATCTTTTCGGCGGACTGACAGCCGGACGTACTATGGCATTTGCAGTTCTCAGCATATCACAGCTAATACACGCATTCAATATGCGAAGTGAACACAGCGTATTTAAAGCAGGTTTATTTAAAAATCCTTACCTTGTACTTTCTCTTATCATTGGTCTTATTCTTGAGGTTACAGTTATTTCAGTGCCGTATCTTGCTGATATTTTTGGTGTCATTCCAATGTCGCCGATTATGTGGTGCATAACAATGGTTCTTTCACTGATGCCACTGGTAATAGTAGAAATACAAAAGCTTATGGCGTCTGTTTTCTTCCGTATTGACACACAAAAATGACAGTGATATACTTATTATAGTATACTGAAAGGACATAATAAGACATGTTAACTTTAAATGACCTAAAGAAAAACGAAACAGGAATTATAACAGGCATAGCCCTTGAAGGACTTATGAAAAGACGACTTATAGATATGGGAGTTACAACCGGTGCGGCAGTTACCATGCTCCGCACCGCACCGTTAGGTGACCCGATTGAATTTTATATACTTGACTATAACCTAAGCCTTAGAAAAAAAGAGGCAGGTAAAATTTACATAAGGAAAGTTGGTGAGGACGTTGGCAGCAAATGAAATTCAGAAAGAATATGTATTTGCACTTGCCGGAAATCCTAACAGCGGTAAGACAACATTGTTTAATGAGCTTACGGGAAGTCACTATCAGGTAGGAAACTGGGCAGGTGTCACTGTTGAACGTAAGGAAGGAATATGCAAGTACGCATACCATAATCATATTACTCACTTTGACACTCACGAGCACGAAACAGAACACAAACACGATGAACCTCATAATCACATACGGATTGTGGATTTACCGGGTATATACTCACTGTCACCAAACAGTGCAGAAGAGGTTATAACACGTGATTACATACTTAAAGAGAAACCTGATTTAATACTAAATATTGTTGACGCAACTAACCTTGAACGAAATCTCTACCTTTCAACGCAGCTTGCAGAAATGGGTACTCCTATGGTTATTGCCCTTAACATGATGGACGCACTGGAGGAAAACGGATTTTCGATAGATGTTGAAAAGCTTGAAAAGGAAATGGGCATACGGATAATTTTTATATTTGTTTTTAAAGGCAGAGGAGTAGAGGACCTTGTTACGGAATGTCTTAAAATTGCTTCAAAAAAAGAACTTCCTGTCTGTCCTATTACATACGGCAAGGATATTGAAAATGCTATATCTCAAATAGAACAGGAAGAAGAATTAAACAGACTGTGTTCCGTTAAACTTATTGAACACGATGCTCGTTTAAAAAGCGACATTAAATCTCCAAATACACATTTAATACTTGAAAAAATTTCAAAGGAGATTCCCGATATTGAAACATATATTGCACAGCGTCGATACACATTTATAAAATCAGTTTCAAAGAAAAGCGTAAGTATTATAGGTGAAAACAAACAAGCTGCAAGAACAAGAAAACTTGATTCTGTCTTTGTTCATCCAATACTTGCCATTCCGCTGTTTATACTTATAATGTTTCTGATTTTTCAGATAACATTCGGTCCTATCGGTACTTACCTTTCAGACCTTGTGGATAACCTGTTTAATGTTAAGTTTGCATCACTGGTTGAAAGCGGACTTACGGCTGTCGGTGTCGGTGCCTTTGCAAAGGGACTTGTTGTAGACGGAATAATAGCGGGTGTGGGAGGCGTAATAACCTTCTTCCCTCAAATAATGCTGCTTTTCCTATTTCTTTCTTTCCTTGAAGATTCAGGATATATGGCACGAACGGCATTTATAATGGATAAGTTTTTTATGAAACTCGGACTTTCCGGAAAATCATTTGTACCAATGATAATGGGCTTTGGATGCAGTGTTCCTGCAATAATGTCAGTTAGAACACTGGAAAATGAACGTGACAGAAAACTTACGTTGCTTTTAATACCATTTATGTCATGCGGAGCAAAAATGCCTGTATATGCAATATTCACCGCCGCATTGTTTCCCAATAATGCAGGTATAGTTACATTCAGCCTGTATCTTATAGGTGTTTTGCTTGGAATCATATCATGTCTTATATTTTCCAAAATGGTACTTAAAGGAGATATTCCGCCCTTTGTACTGGAACTTCCTCCATACCGTATGCCTACATTAAAATCTACTTTCCACCACATGTGGGATAAAGCAAAGGATTTTGCAATAAGGGCAGGTACTGTACTGCTTGCGGCAAGCGTTATTATATGGCTTTTACAAAATTTAAGCCCGACTATGCACATGGTATCAGACAGCCAAGACAGCATTATAGGTATAATCGGTCAGTTTATAGCTCCTATATTTAATCCTTGCGGATTTGGAAACTGGCAAGCTGCCGTAAGTTTAATTTCAGGTTTTGCCGCAAAGGAAGCAGTTGTTTCAACAATGACAATCCTTTACGACGCAGTAAACACCAGCGGTCTTACTTCTGTACTGCAAAATACATTCACTCCCCTTTCAGCTTATTCATTCCTTGTGTTTGTACTTTTGTACGTACCGTGCGTTGCAGCAGTATCATCTCTTAAAACAGAGCTAAACTCACGCAAACTTACTATATTCTCTATTTGTTATCAAATAGGTATTGCGTGGATAATGTCAATGCTTGTATTCCAAATCGGCAGTCTGTTTGTATAGACTGCATAAAGTTAAACTTTTTTTAATTTATCTATTGAAAATCAAATAATTTTAATATATAATATTTGTGATATGATTGATTATGTAATTATTTTAGCAGCATTAATTGTGACAGCTTTAATTATAGTTTATAAACTTAAACACAAAGGCTGTGGACATAAATGTGACAAATGCAATAAAAACTGCGATAAATAGATTTCAAAACCAAAGAGGGTTTTAGAAACATTTTGTTTCTATGCCCTCTTTATTTTTTTGGAGGTTGTAAATTATGTTTGTACAGGACAATGTAAGTATTTCAAATGCACTTAAAGACTATCTTGAAGCAATTTATAATATTTCACAAAATAAGACAAACGTTCGTACCACCGATATAGCTTTATACCTTGGTATTTCAAAACCAAGCGTCAACAGAGCCGTAAACTCTCTAAAACAGCATGGACTTGTATCACATAAACCATACGGTGATATAGTTCTTACAGAACGTGGTATTCAAATAGGCGAAACAGTTTGTCTAAGACACAAAATGATAAAGAAATTCTTGGTAAATGTTCTTCACATACCCGAAGAAGAAGCAGAAAAAGAGGCCTGTCAAATAGAACATAATATAAGCCAAAATACTATTGATAAGATGAAAAGTTTTATGGAAAATTAACTTAAAACAGCCTGACTTGTAGTTAGGTTGTTTTTTATTGTGTTTATACTGATTTTATGGTATAATAAATGTAAATTTAAAGGAGTTGATATTATGAGTATATATTCAGTATTTTTCAGTCCAACCGGCGGCACATCAAAGGTAAATTCAATACTTACCGGTGTTTATGATGATGTTAAAGTAATTGATTTAATAGAAAATAACGAATGCAGCGAAAATTTTTGCGAAAACGACATTGTGTACATAGCAGTACCAAGTTTCGGAGGCCGTGTACCCGGTTATGCAGCCGATGTTATAAGTAAACTTCACGGAGGAAATGCACTTGCGGTTATTGTATGCGTTTACGGAAACAGAGCATACGAAGATACTCTTATAGAACTTAAAAACATAGTTAAAAAAGCAGGTTTTAAAACAGCTGCGGCTGTAAGTGCGGTAGCAGAGCATTCCATAATGCACCGCTTTGCTAAAGGTCGTCCTGACAATGATGACGTAAAACAGCTTGAAGAATTTGCCAAGAAAGTCAAAAGCGTATTAACTTCAGGAAATTATCACGATGTACAAGTACCGGGTAATATATCTTACAAGGAATTTAAAGGTGTACCAATGATACCGTCATCAAACAGTAAATGTACTAAGTGCGGTATATGTGCCGCAAAGTGTCCTGTACATGCAATACCGATTGAGTCACCGGAAAAGACCGACAAGGATAAATGTATATCATGTATGCACTGTATTTCTGTATGTCCCGAAAATGCACGTTCACTTAATAAGCTTATGGTAGAGGCGGCATCACTTAAAATGCACAAACTCTTTGAAGAACGCAAAGAGAATGAATTGTTTATCTGATACAAGGAGATTATAATGGATATTTTAATAATATGCCTTTTAATAGTAGTTATAATTTGCACAGTAGTAACAGCGATGGCAGTATTAAAAATACAAAGTGACAGCAAAAAGCTGTCAGAGCTTGAATCAAAAATAACACTGTCATCTCAAAATTCGGTAAAGACATTTTCTGACGCTGTTACTAAAAATCAACAGCTTATAGGTGAACTTCAAACAAGCCGTTTTGCACAAATGGACAATGAAATTAAAAGTATGCGGCTAAGTATGGAACGTCATCTGTCGGATATGAGTAAAGGATTTAGTGACATTTCGTCCCTTACTTCAGGTGTAAATGATTTGAGGAAGGTACTTTCAAATGTTAAAACACGAGGTATTTTAGGTGAAATACAGCTTGGTGCAATACTTGATGAAATACTTTCCCCTGAGCAATATTCTGTAAATGTTGCAACCGTTCCAAAAAGTAAATGCGTCGTTGAATTTGCGATTAAAATACCTCAAGATGACGAATTTATATACCTTCCGATAGATTCAAAATTTCCCCTTGACGCATACTCTAAATTACAGGACGCATACGAACAAAACGATACAACACTTATAAATGAAACAACTAAATCACTTATTCGCCGTATACGCACCTTTGCAAAGGATATACACGACAAATATATCGAACCGCCGTACACAACAGATTTTGCTATAATGTTCTTACCTGTTGAGGGACTTTATATTGAAGCTGTAAACAACGGGCTTGTGGAAACACTTCAGCGTGAATTTAAAGTTACACTTGCAGGTCCAAGCACAATGGCGGCAATTTTAAACGCACTTTTAATGGGCTTTAAAACGATAGCTGTTGAAAAGCGTTCTGCACTTGTATGGCAGACACTTAGCGAAGTAAAAACGGAATTTTCCAGATTTTCTGCCGTTCTTGAAGCTGCTCAAAAACATATATTACAGGCAAACGATGACCTTGACAAGCTAATAGGTGTGAGAATGCGTGGTATGGAAAGAAAACTTCGTGACGTAGAAAGCATTACAGATGAAATATAAAAAAGCAGAGCTTTGCTCTGCTTTTTATATGTCGTAATTTACAGTTATTGTTCCAATATCCTCTAATTCGCCGTCCTTTAGACAAACAATCTCCACATTTTTATTTTTGCAAAAATCCTTTATTATATCACTGTCACTGTGGCGGTTAATATCACCGTTAAAAGCCAGTGTACCTTTGTCTATCAGTCCCGATACACCGCCTATAAAACCTATTCTGCCGCTTCTAAGATGTATTCCGTCATTGTTTATATAAAGAACCTCTATTCCGTTACTTTCAGCCGCCTTATAAATACCAGTATCAGCAGTTATTATTGCGTTTTTAGATACAATGCACGTACTGCACTTACTGTACCCTTGACGCACATTAATAACTTTCTTTAAATGGGAAAGAAGTATTTTATCGGTATATTTTTCGTAACAAATACCCATATTTCCTAAAACGGCAGTATTATAGCAAATATCATAAGGGTACTTTCCTCCAATTTCACTGTTTCCGCAAATAACTTTTGAGCCTATAAGTTTTTTTCTGTAATAATCATACACCTCAGGCGACGACACATACACATCACCGCCCATATATGCAATCTGCATATCCGCATGAGTTGCAACATCGTCGTATAAATTATCAATTTTAACTGTCGGTACAACATTAAAACCCATATTTTCAAGGGTGTATACTGTTTTTTCATTTGTTCGTAAATCTAAAATAACATTTTTCATATTACTTATTTAAAAACTCTACCGCCGCCTGTGCCATTAACGCACTGCCTACCCATAAAGCATTTTCATCGGCAATAAATTTAGGACTATGTATTGGATATGAATTTTTACCGTCGCCTACTCCTAATCTAAAATATGCTCCCGGTACACGCTCACAAAAATACGAAAAATCATCTCCTGCCATTGACGGTTTTTTAAGTTCCTCAATATTTTTAACGCAGTCAAGTTTTTTAGCGGCTGCTGCAACAATTTCGTTCATTTCACTGCTATTTACAACAGGCGGAAAAAGTCTGTTAAAAGTAAAGTCAACGGTAGTACCGTGTTTTTTCGCTGTATCTATCGCCGTTTTTTCTAATAAATCCGCTATCATTTCACGAGTTTCGCTGTCAAGAGAACGTGCCGTTCCCATAATTTCGGCACTTTGCGGTATTGCATTATTACAAGTTCCGCCGTTAAAATAGCATACAGTCATAACGCATGGTGCATCCTTTAAAACGGTGCTGTTAAGTTTTTCGTACTCATTTATAATATCACAGCCTATTGTAACGGGATTTACACATTTTTCAGGAGCTGAAGCGTGTCCGCCCACTCCGTGAACTACAATTTTAAAATCATCGGGTGACGCCATAATAGAACCGTTTTTTATCTGTATCGTTCCTGTGGGAATAAGCGGTTCAACGTGAAGTGCAAATGCACCGTCTACCTTTGGATTTTCCAAAACACCCTCTTCTATCATGGTTAGTGCACCGCCTATCCCCTCCTCTGCCGGCTGGAATACAAGCTTTACATTTCCGTTTAGCTTATCACGCATACTATTTAGTATCTCGCTTACACCAAGCAGACAGGCTGTATGAATATCATGACCGCAGGCGTGCATATACCCTTCACGCTCTGATTTTATCTCAAATTCACTTTCATCTTTTATAGGAAGTCCGTCTATATCTGCACGCAAAAGAATTGTCTTTTTACTGTTTTTACCCTCAATCAGTGCAACCGTTCCTGTTTTTGCACACTCTTTAAAGGGAATTTTCAGTTCACTTAAATAATCCCTTATAATTTTTGCAGTTTTAACTTCTTCAAAATCTGTTTCAGGGACTTTATGAAGTTTACGTCTTACATCAATTAACTTTTCTTTTATTTCAAATGCTTTTTTTTCAATCATTTTATCATCTCCTGAAACTCGTCCTCTGTAATTACAGTAACACCAAGACTTTCTGCTTTTTCAAGTTTACTTCCTGCCTCTTTACCTGCAAGAACATACGTTGTTTTTTTAGAAACACTTGATGATGTCTTTCCGCCAAATCCCTCTATTATTTTACCGGCTTCGCTTCGTTTATATTTTTCAAGAGTACCCGTCAAAACAAATGTCATGCCTTCAAATCTCGTATCAACTACTAAATTTTCGCTGTCGTCCTCGCAATTTACACCGGCATTTTTAAGTTTTCTGATAAATTCCAAAGTCTGTTCCTCTTTAAAAAACTCCACGACAGACTCTGCCATTTTACCGCCTATATCAGGTATCTGCGTTAATTCATCTACCGTGGCATTCATAAGATTATCAAGTGTCTTATATTTTGCCGCTAATATTTTTGCGGCTTTTTCGCCTATGTGACGAATACCGAAACCATAAACTAATCTATAAAGTGGGTTTGTTTTTGATTTTTCAAGTGCGTTTATAAGATTTTGGGCAGACTTTTCTCCAAACTTGTCCATATCGGCAATATCCTCTGCTTTAACGTAATATAAATCAGCCGCCGTTTCAATTAAATGCTTTTCTATCATCTGCTCAACTATTGACGGGCCTAATCCGTCAATATCCATTGCATTCCTTGATACAAAGTGAATTACATTTCTAAGTCTTTGTGCAGGGCAATTTACACCGGTACATCTATACGCCGCTTCACCCTCTTCACGAACGATTAATGCACCGCATTCTAAACAATGTGTCGGCATCTGAAATTCCTTTTCATCGCCCGTTCTGTTTTCCTTAATTACCTCAACAACTGCCGGAATAATGTCACCTGCCTTTTGGATTACAACCGTATCACCTATTCTTATATCCTTTTCACGAATAAAATCAAGGTTATGAAGTGTGGCACGTGACACATTTGAGCCGGCAATATGCACCGTATCAAGAATTGCAAGGGGTGTTAGAACACCTGTTCTGCCAACCTGTACCTTTATATCTCGTATAACGGTGGTCTGCTTTTCCGCAGGATATTTGTATGCTATTGACCATCTTGGAAATTTTGCCGTATTACCCAAAATCTCCCTTGAGTGAATGTCATTTACTTTAATGACTGCTCCGTCTATATCAAAATACAGACTTCCTCTTTCCTCACCGATTTCCAAAACACGGTCATATGCCGCTTCTATTGTTTTGTATGATTTATTATCAAGTATTGTTTTAAATCCCTGTTCCTTTAAAAAATTCAGACCGTCTATATGAGTTAATATTTCTTTTCCCTGTATTTGCTGAATGTTAAAAACGAAAATATCAAGGTTTCTTTTTGCCGCAATTTTCGGGTCAAGCTGACGAAGTGAACCGGCTGCGGCATTTCTCGGATTTGCAAACAGCGGCTGTTCCATTGACTCTAAAACACCGTTTATTTTTTCAAAATTAGCACGTGAGAGGAACACTTCACCTCGAACTTCCAAAAAAGGAATCTTATCCTTTAAAGAAAGCGGAATTGAGCGGATTGTTTTAAGATTTTCTGTGACATCTTCGCCAGTTATACCGTCACCTCGGGTAGAACCCCTTGTAAATTCCCCGTCAACATACTCAAGTGATACAGAAAGTCCGTCTATTTTCTGTTCAACTACATACTCCGCATCAGGCACGACAGCTTTCACACGTCTGTCAAAATCAATAATTTCTTCCTTTGAAAAGGCTTTTTGCTGACTGAGCATTGCAACGTCATGATGTACTTCGCTAAACCCTTTGACGGCTTCTCCGCCCACTCTTACAGTCGGTGAATTTTGTTTTTTGTACTGTGGATATTCTTTTTCAAGATTTTCAAGCTCCAAAAGCATCTCGTCAAATTCAAAGTCAGATATTTCCGGAGCGTCCTCAACGTAGTATTTATGATTATGATAATTTAATTTATTTGTAAGCTCTTCGATACGTTTTTCTATATCGTTCATCAGTCCGTTCCTTTCTGCATAGATGCGGTGAAATTTCCGCCGCCGTAATATTCAGGGGTATCGCCAATAATTACTGTTTCTGATAACAATGCCGATGTTTCAACTGTTTCTTTATGGGAAAATCCAAAACCTATAAAAGACATCTCAAGTGAAACATCTAAATATATTTTGTGATTTACTTGATTTATTCCCGCAGAAACAAACTCGTCATTAAAATCAGTATTGACAACACTTACAGGATATATCCTTATCGGTATTTTCGGTCCCAATCCCGCAAGAAAATAGCAATTTGTCACTGAACCCAATGGAATATATACCGTTTGTGCGGAAGAATTTTTTATACTGTTTTGTATAGATTCATTTAATGCCGATTTAAGTTTATTTATTTTTATTGTATCCGTTTCTATTGCCCTTAAACCGCTGTCATCTTGTGTCTGCTTCACTAACTCGCTGTAACTGCTGTTTGTAAATACCTCATTTATAGCATCATTAACAACGCTGTTTGCGGCATTATTTGCATAAACAGCTGCATATTCATAAAATGCAGGCTGCAATCTTATAATAATAGCAATAAATAAAATAATTGATATAATAAACAAAATAAGCAGCTTAATACCACCGCTTATTTTTCTTGAACGTGATAAGCCAAGACGCATAAAAATCCCTCCCCGACTGATGTATAATATGTCGGGGAGCGATTTTGTGTTACTTATCTTCTCTTTGTTTCAATTTCTTCCTTAATCATTGCGATAAACTCGTCAACAGCCTTAGGTCCCATATCGCCCTCTTTACGTGAACGAACAGAAACTGTACCGTTTTCTATATCCTTATCACCGACAACAATCATATAAGGAACCTTTTCAAGCTGAGCTTCACGAAGTTTATAACCAAGTTTTTCGCTTCTGTCATCAACTTCTATACGAATTATACCGTTTTCTTCAAGCTTTTTCTTAACTTCATATACATAATCAAGATGTCTGTCTGCAATAGGAAGCATCTTAATCTGTACAGGTGCAAGCCATGTCGGGAACGCACCTGCATACTTTTCAATAAGAAGTGCAAGTGTTCTTTCATAGCAGCCGATTGAAGTTCTGTGGATAATATACGGTTTTTTCTTTGTACCGTCCTTATCAACATATTCCATACCGAACTTTTCAGCAAGCATCTGGTCAATTTGAATTGTTATAAGAGTATCTTCCTTACCGTGCACATTCTTAATCTGAATATCAAGTTTCGGACCGTAGAATGCAGCTTCACCTATACCTATCTTATATTCAATTCCAAGGTCATCAAGGATAGTTTTCATTACTCCCTGAGCCTCGTCCCACTGCTCCTGTGTGCCTATATATTTTTCTCTGTTATCAGGATCCCACTGTGAGAAACGATAAGAAACATCTTCTTTTAAACCAAGTGTTTCAAGCATATAGTTAGTAAGCTCCAAACAGCCCTTAAATTCGTCCTCAAGCTGTTCAGGTGTACACATCAAATGTCCCTCTGAAATAGTAAACTGACGTACTCTTATAAGTCCGTGCATTTCACCTGAAGCTTCGTTTCTGAAAAGCGTTGATGTTTCGTTTAATCTCATAGGCAAATCTCTGTATGAGCGGCCTCTGTTTAAAAATGCCTGATACTGGAACGGACATGTCATAGGACGAAGTGCAAATACTTCTTTGTCCTTTTCCTCATCGCCTAAAACAAACATACCGTCCTTATAGTGATCCCAGTGTCCTGAAATTTTGTAAAGGTCACTTTTAGCCATAAGCGGAGTTTTTGTAAGCTGCCAGCCACGCTTTTGTTCCTCATCTTCAACCCATCTTTGAAGAAGCTGAATTACTCTTGCTCCCTTAGGAAGCATTACAGGCAAGCCCTGACCTATATAGTCAACTGTTGTAAACAGCTCAAGTTCACGTCCAAGTTTATTATGGTCACGCTTTTTAGCCTCTTCAAGCTTTTCAAGATGTTCCTCAAGTTCAGTTTTATTCATAAATGCAGTACCGTAAATACGCTGAAGCATCTTATTCTTTTCGTCGCCTCTCCAGTATGCACCTGTTGCACTTAAAAGCTTGTATGCCTTAATTTTACTTGTGTAGTTTACATGAGGTCCAGCACATAAATCTACAAAGTCACCCTGCTTATAAAATGAAATAACTTCACCCTCCGGAAGTTCGTTTATAAGCTCTACCTTATAAGGCTCATCCTTCATAAGCTCAAGTGCCTCATCTCTCGGCAGTTCAAATCTTTCTATTTTTAGGTTTTCCTTTGCTATTTTCTTCATTTCCTTTTCAAGAGCATCAAGGTCTTCACGAGTAAAAGTATGCTCTGTATCAAAGTCGTAATAAAAACCTGTATCAATAGCAGGTCCGATTGCAAGTTTTGCATCGGGATATAATCTTTTTACAGCCTGTGCAAGTACATGAGAGGCTGAATGTCTTAGTGTTTGCAATTCATTCATTTCCATTTTCAAAATCCTTTCTCATCTAATAAATAAAAAAGCACTCCTAAAGCAATAAATACTTTAGGGGTGCATAATATACACGGTTCCACCCTAATTACAGCATAAGCTGTCACTTAATTGACTCTTTATCGCAGAGTATACGGCAATGCTTAATAGAAAAAATCGTTCAGCACGCAACTCAGAAGTGGTATTCACATCCGACCGGTACAAGAATGCTTCCAGCCCACGACATTCTCTCTCTTTGAACTTTATATCGAATGTTACTGTCTTCGTCATCGTTCTAAATGTATTTTATCATTCTTTAATTTCTTTGTCAAGAATTATTTTATATTATCAGCTTCTTTAGTTATAAATTTTTCAACGTACTCTTTAAACTTTGAAATTTCTTCATCACTTGGTTTTAAAATACATGTAAATGGTTTTTCAAAAACATTTACTTTCATAGACTTTAAGCAATTATGAATAAGCTGTACACCTTCGCCGCCCCAGCCGTATGAACCAAAGACAAAAGAACTTTTATCTTTAGAATTTATAAGGTCAATAGATGTAACCAAATTCCATATTTCCTTTGCGGCATTTCTGTTTATTGTAGGCGTGCCGAATATGAATATATCGGCACTGTTAAGCGACTTTATCATTTGCTCACTGTCACAAACCGAAGCATCGAAAATTTCAGTATTAAATCCATGTTCAGTAAACATTTTTTTTGCAATATATGCAAGCTGTTTTGTATATCCATGTGCAGACACATAAAATATTGCAGCCGTTTTTTCCTCTGTAACAGCGTCAGCACACCACAGACTGTATTTATTTATTAAATCTGTTTCTTTTAAAACAGGTCCATGTGACGGACATATCGTATCTATATTTAGTGGTGATAATTTTTTAAGGGCAGATGATACAAATGACTTAAACGGCGTAAATGTATCATAAAAATACTGTTTTTGTGCCGTTTTTAAAATATCCTTATTGTATATTTTATTGTCAAACACACCGTTTTCGCAGTAATGTGCTCCTAAAAAATCACCGCTGAAAAGAATACCATTTCTTTCTAAATAGACCGCTATTGTATCGGGCCAATGCAAATTAGGTACGTTATAAAGGGTAAGTACAATTCCGTTACCTAAATCAATTTTTCCATTTTCCTTTGCAACCTGACTTTTAAAATCACGATTTAAAATCTGTCGTATATTTCTAAGTGCAGCAATACTTGCAACAACTGTAATATCAGGATTTATATCAAGAATTTTTTCGATATTTCCCGATAAATCCGGCTCACTGTGAGTACATATAAGATAATCAATTTCAGTTATAGGAATTTCAATATTCTCTATGTAATCACTAAAATTTGTCGGAGCTGTATCTATAAGTGCTGTTTTTTCACCACGTACAATATAAGAATTGTAAGTTGTACCGTAAGGTGTATTAACTGATAAGTCGTATTTCCTTAAAGTCGGTTCCTTTACACCTACATAAAATACATCACTGCAAATCTCAATCATTTACCAAAAAGTCCTTTCTATCTGCATACGATGGATGCCCAGTCCTTACGCTGCTTAATACTTTCTATTTTAAAACCGCACTTTTCAAGTGCCTCTTTAACATCATCTATTCTGTCTTCAATAATTCCTGATGTTATAAACACACCGCCGTCTTTCATATATTCCTTAGCCTTAGGAGCAAGTGCAATAATAACATCTGCAACTATATTTGCAACTACAACATCATACTTATCCTTTGCAATTTCCTCCTGCAAAGCTGTATTTGTTATAATGTCGCCTGCCTTTACGGTGTACTTTGATTTATCAATGTTATTCCTCTCGGCATTTTGATATGCAATATCAACAGCATTAGGGTCTATATCAACGGCAAAGGCACTTTCCGCGCCTAAAAGCAATGATATTATAGACAAAATACCGCTTCCGCAGCCAAGGTCAAGCACCTTTGTATCGTTGTTTATAAATCCTTCAAGGTTTTCTATACAAAGCTGTGTTGTATAATGTGAGCCTGTGCCGAAACTCATACCCGGGTTTACGCTGAAAACAACTCGTCCTTCAGGATTTTCAGTTTCTTCCCATTCAGGTTTAATTAAAATCTTCTCACCAACGTTTAGCGGGTGGAAATACTTTTTCCAGTTATTAGCCCAATCCTCTTCACACATATTGTTAATTTCAATTTCCAGTCTGCCAAACTCTCCGTCTTCATCAAGCTGTTTAAGTTCAGCCACTGTATTTCTTATTGCCATAAGCATTTCATGGCCGGCGGCATTGTCGCTTACATAGGCTATTACTTCCGTTTCGCCTTCCTTTTCCTTTATAAGGTCATCATCGACGTAATCCCAATACTGCTTGTTGTTTTCAAGAAAATCCTTAAAATCCTTCTCGTCCTCAATCTCAAGACCTGTAATACCAAGTTGATATAGTCTTCCGCTTAAAGGTTCTATACCCTCTGATGTTGTATATATTGAAACTTTAATCCAATCCATATTATCCTCCAATTAGTCAAGGAAATCCTTAACTTTCTTACTTCTGCTCGGGTGACGAAGTTTTCTTAAAGCCTTTGCTTCAATCTGTCTTATTCTCTCACGTGTAACATCAAATTCCTTACCCACTTCTTCCAACGTTCTTGCACGTCCGTCGTCAAGACCGAATCTAAGTCTTAAAACCTTTGCTTCACGTGGTGTTAAAGTCTGTAAAACTTCGTTAAGCTGTTCCTTTAAAAGTACAAAACTTGCAGCCTCTGACGGAGCAGGTGCGTCGTCGTCGGGAATAAAATCTCCTAAGTGGCTGTCCTCTTCTTCACCGATAGGTGTTTCAAGGGATACAGGTTCCTGTGATATTTTAGAAATTTCTCTTACCTTTTCAACAGGCATATTAAGTTCCTTTGCAAGTTCTTCCGGACTTGGCTCACGTCCCAATTCCTGAACAAGCTGTCTTGAAACTCTCACAAGTTTATTTATTGTTTCAACCATGTGAACAGGTATTCTGATAGTTCTTGCCTGGTCAGCAATAGCCCTCGTTATTGCCTGACGTATCCACCATGTTGCATAAGTAGAAAACTTATATCCCTTTGTATAATCAAACTTATCAACTGCTTTAATAAGACCAAGATTACCTTCCTGAATAAGGTCAAGGAACAACATACCTCTTCCCACATATCTCTTTGCAATACTTACAACAAGTCTTAAATTAGCCTCTGCCAAACTCTTCTTTGCTTTCTCGCCGTCTGATGCTAAAAACTCAAGTTCACGTCTTACATTCGGCATAAGTTCTTCTTCAGTTTCTTCAAGCTTTATTTTTGCTTCCTCACCGCTTGCCATACGTTTTGCCAATGAAAGTTCTTCTTCAGGAGTTAAAAGGTTTACTTTACCGATTTCTTTAAGGTACATCTTAACGTGGTCATCAATATTGATACCCTCAGGAACAGACAAGTCCTCAAGTTCTTCCTTAGAAACTTCTATTTCTTCAAGTTCCTTGTCAAGGTCCTCTACAAGTTCTATACCTTCCTTTTCAAATCTGTCATAGAGATGTTCTATTTCCTCCGTTGTAACCTCAACATCTTCAAAGGCTTCGGTAATCTCTTTAAATGACAATACACCTTTTTTCTTACCTTTTTCTATAAGGTCTTTCTTGATAGATTTTTTCTTTTCAAGCATTATTTTTATTCCTCCCAAGTAGTTTTTTCTCTAAGAATTTTTTCTCTTTCACTGAATAGCTGAGAAAGCAAAGTTACATCTGTTTCCGTGTCTATACGAGCATTCAGTTTTTCGAGTTTAATTGTATATAAAAGCTCTCTGACTGTCGCTTCGTCACCGCTGTAAACTTCCAGATTGTAAAACACTTCTGACGCTTCACTCAAATCATCGCCGCTAAACTTATTAAGCAGCATTGCAGGTTCGGGATTTACTCCGTTTTCGTAACTGTCGAATATATCCTTTGCAAGCTGCTGATAAACGACCGTCGAAAAATTTTCAGGTTCTATATCCTTTTTAATAATCTTATATAATTTTTTTTGCTGTGATATAAGTCCGAGCAGTCGTTTTTCTGCTTCACGAAGTCCCTGTGAAATAGGTATCTTTCTTTGTATGCGTTCCTTTTTTTTCTGATATTCAGTTTTTTGCGGAATACGTTTATAACTCTTTTTTGATGTAACTTCACGGTACTTACTTAAAACCGCTTCACGGCTGATACCTGTGTCATCTGCAACCTTTGTTATATAAGCATCAACCTCAACAGCATCTTTAATTTTAGCTAATATTTTTACAACTTCATCTATAAAAAGTATTTTCCCGTCAGTACTTTTAATATCGTACTGATTTTTTATCAGTGAAATCTTAAATTCAGTTGACGGCACAGCTTTTTTGACCGCTTCCCTAAATTTTTCAATTCCGTTTTTGTTTATGTATTCATCAGGGTCCTTTGCATTTTTAAGCCGTATAACCCTTGCTCTTCCACCTGAATCGTTAATAATATCTATTGCACGCAGTGCAGCCTTTGTTCCTGCTTCATCACTGTCATAGCAAATTAATATCTCGTTTGCATAACGCATCATAAGTTTTGCTTGATTTTCCGTTATGGCAGTACCGAGCGTTGCAACAATATTTTTAATTCCTGCCTGATATACAGATATTACATCCATATATCCTTCACTCAAGATTAAATCATCTGCTTTGCTGTTCTTTGCAAGATTTAGTGAAAACAAATTTTTTCCCTTGTCAAAAACAGGTGTTTCGGGGGAATTAAGATATTTAGGAATTTTAAATCCGTTAATCTCCTTTTCATTGTGCATTATTCTTCCGCCGAATCCTATTACATTCCCCCTTACGTCAATAATGGGAAACATAACTCTGTTTCTGAATTTATCGTGTATTTTTCCGTTTCTTTGGACGGCAAGCCCTGCTTCTACTATTTCTTCGATTTTAAAATTGTTAGACTTTAAATGATTAATCAGCATATCACGGCTGTCGGGTGCGTAACCTAATCCGTACACCGTAATAGTCTTTCCTGTAATACGACGCTGTGCAAAGTAGTTAAGACCAGTTTTTCCTATTGAAGGATTTTTAAGACAGCTATAAAAAAATCTTGCTGCAAGTCTGTTCATTTCAAGAATACGTTTCTTCTTTTCATGTGAAATATCGGTAAAGTCATCGTCATCTTCAGGAATAACAATTCCTGCTCTGTCTGCCAGCAGTTTCAGTGCATCAACAAAGTCAAGATTTTCCGTCCTCATCACGAATTGAACTAAATTTCCGCTTGCTCCGCAGCCAAAACAGTGAAACAGCTGTTTCTCCTGACTTACATGGAATGACGGTGTTTTTTCATTATGAAAAGGGCAAAGTCCGCTGTAATCACGTCCTGATTTTTTCAGCTGCACATACTGCGACACATAATCTATTATGTCATTTTCATCGCATATACGTGAAATCATATCATCTGAAATACGTCTTGGCAAAACACTTTCCCCTTTCTTTGGTATTATTTTCACACATAAAATAAAAAAATATACAGGTACATATAAACCATACATATTATATTTACCCCATTTTTTTGATTTTCTAACATATTTTTTTATCCTTGCCTTATATAATACACCGTCAGCAGCCTGAAATCCTTTTTTATTCTAAAATTCTTTTTATTTTTTCAAAATAATCACAAATTTATAACTTTAAAGCAGGTACTGTATAAGCATTTTTACATAAAAATATCGGTTATCTCAAAGAGATAACCGATATTTAACCTTAAGAGAGGGAGATAACTTTAATTTACATTATTCGACGGATGCTGCACTTATTGTTAGCGTACCGTTAATCTTTCCTGCTGTTTTTACAGTATATCCGCCTGTATAATTTTGTGTCCATTTAGCCACATAACCTGATTGAAGATTATTTACTTCATCAAAGAATAGAATATCATCACCGGTTAATTTTGTTTCGTCTGCTTCTGCCTTTATTACAAGGACATAAGCATCTGTACCTTCATCGTATGCAGGAACAGTTCCAAGCTGTATTCCTCCGTCAGTCTTTGACGCTGCTAATGTACCGTCCTGAGCTGTTACATCGTCTGTGTAAAGCTTAGTAACCGCATAAATTTTAATTGTATCAGTTGTCTTATCAAAGTCTTCAGGAAGGTCGATACCTAATGAAACTTTGTTTTCTCCCGTTCTTAATGCAGTACCTAACATTTCCTTTGTGCTTGTCATCTTTAGCACGCCGTTTTCATCAAATACCTGTGTAACGAATGTCACTTCATCTTTATAGAACAAGTTTCTCGTTACATTCATGTTTATAAGTCTTGTACCGTCTTCATTTATACCTAAAGAATCAATCATCAAAATATCAGAAGATGATACAGTAAGCTTTGTACTTGCATACTTTCCGCTCTGCTTGTTAACAGCTCTTATATATACATCCTGTGCATCAGCCATCGGATCAACTGTGATGAGACCTGTTGAATCAACTGTTATCTTATCGCTTTCTAACGGGTACTTATCTTCAGCATCATATACTCTAAATTCAAACATTGATGCGTCAGGGTTCTTCATTTCAAGTTCATTCCAGTATAGATTAGCTGTTGCCTGTGCTGTTTCACCTACAAATACTGACTGCTTATCTGTTGAAATAGTGATACTGTCAGGAACAGGTGTAAGCATTCTTAGGTTATCATAACATGTTCCCGCATTAATATTTACAAATGCTGTCGGTTCATCGTTACGCTGGTTTACGTCACGGAACACATTTGTATTAACGATATTTCCTTCGTCATCATATTCATCAAGAATAATATGTGCGTATGATTCCTGTTTTCTTATAAGTGTAATATGATACCACTTATTAGGATCTATATCAACATATTTGTCATAGTCTGAAGAACCCGTCTGAACACATAGTTTTCCTTCATGATAAATAACACAAGTATTTACTTTACCGCTCTTTGCCGGTTGGAATCCTGCACCATCCTGTGCAAATTTAATATCCATTTCAACAACTACATCGCCTGATGTTTCTGTTATATGACCTGTCGGATAACCTGCTGTGGCTTTGTATGCGTGTGTACCGTCAACACTTTCTACAAATTCAGTATTTGCAAGTATGCTCTCGCAGTTATCTGAAACAAGAAGTCTATCCATAGCACCGTCTTCATTACCCTCAAGTGCATCACTTGATTTAATATGAACTTTAATAGCTCCTCTTACTATGTCATCAGGATCTGCTGCACGGATTGTTATATCCTGTGAAACTGCCTTTTCATCAACTGTTACCTTGCCGTTTTCAATCTTAATCCACTTAAGATTGTCACCAAGTTTTTGCATATCTGTTGAATCAGTTGCATACCAGATAAGATCACTGTCTGTTATATCAACTACTTCGCCTGCTTTTGTTGCTTTTACATTTATTGTGAGTGGTTCAGTAGTGCTTACATAGTCTCTGTCAGCTGTAAGCTCTAATGTGTCAAATTTAACACCGCTTACATCAACTGCTTGGGCTGATATTTTCTTTGAAGCATATATACCGCTTTCTGCAGTAGCACGAACATAAATATCTTGCTGCTGTGCATCAATTCCAACATTTAGTATACCTTGGTTGATTGTAATTTCAGGATCATTTAAAAGTGCAGTATTATCTGAATTATATACTTCCCATGTTACAGCAGGACTTGTAATATACGCACCCTGTCTTGTAGCACCGTAATCAAGCTGCATTGTATTACCGGCTTTAATTGTATCGCTGTCTGATGTCACGTTAATTGTATCTGCTCCAAGCATTGTTATTCTTAAATTATCAACACTTGTACCCTTATGAACATTCCAGTGGCTTGCACCATTATTGCTGTTTGCACTCATATTTCTTTGATTTACATTTTCGTATGTAGCAATATAAGTCTTTACACCATCAATGTACTCATATACAATCATATCAGTCTGTGCATCTGCTGAGCTGTATCGTCCGATAAGTGCTATATGATACCATTTATTAGGATCTATCTCATTATATTTAGCATAATCTTCCCTTCCTGTTTGAACAGCCAGATAGCTCTTTCCTTCTGATTCATCATCATAACGTCTTACACATGTACCTAATTTCTTATCACCGTTATCATACGGAGTAATACCTGAGCCATTCTCGTTAAAACGCACATCAGCTTCCCAAAGTATATCTGCCTTTGAATTGTCAGAAAGTGCATTGAAACAAGCACCTTTGCCTTTATTTTCCGGATCATAATCCACATTTGTAAGATATTTACTTCCGTCAGGAGCAGTATCTTCGCTTAGAACAAGATTTTCTGTAGCTGTGTCACAATTGTTTTCATATGCAACAGTATCATTTTCATATACTTTATCAACAACAGGTTCATCTGCCATAAGACTTACTGTCACTACTTGTGTAATTGACTTAATTGGAACAGAGTCACATATAGCTGCTGCATTTGACATATCTGTCCAAAGCATAGCCTTTACATTTTCATTTACAAAAACATCTGCATCAACATCAAATTGTCCGATTGAATTAGCTGCAACAGTCACATCTGTTTTTACAATCTTTTTAAGCACACCGTTTGAGTCATATCCTACCTGAATAAGTGCGGCATTTGATATACCTTCGTCAGTAGTTGTAACTGTTATTTTGTTATCTTCTTCGTTATACACCATTGATACACCGTCAGGAATACTTGGACCTTTGTAGCCATCAACAGCAATATCCATTACCTTTGTATCTTCATTTGTCGATACTTCAATGCCTTCAATACTTCCTAAAACAGATGATAGTTCTGCAATAAGAGTAGTATTTGCACTGTTTGGAATTACCATAAAGTTTGTAAGGTTTGGTTCACCGTTTATAATTACATTTGTAGCATTATTTGCTGCAAGAACTACATTTTCACCTGAAGTAATGCTCATCCACGGAAGTATACCACCAATGTTTGTAGCTGAAAGTTCAGGAGGAAGTTCACCTGATGTGTTAAAGCTATAACTAACATCGCCACCTGCTGCCTTTATTGCATCAAGGATAGGTGTAATTTCACCTACAACACCAGTAATAGAGTCTGGCTTATATGATTTATCTGTAAAATTAACTTCCTTGCCGTTTACTTTTATAGTATAATAGTCTTTTTCGTCTTCACTTGCAACATATACATTGCCTGTTCCTTCTGTAAAGTCGGCTGTAAATGTTTCACCAAGTGACTTAAGTGCTGGAGCTGTTTCCTGCTTTGGAGGTTCAGGTACTTCACCCTGTGCAAATGATTGCTGTGCATCAGTTGTAAGTCCACCCACTACTTCAACAGCTGCTGATTCAAGGTTTATTGTTACAGGTGCCATACCCTCTGCACTTGCTGTTAGTGTAAATGAACCTGCATCACGGGTTGACTGCAAGAACACTCTGTTAATACCGCATTCTGCAAATACATAATCCTTGTGGTTTACTATTCTGTCATCAACACCGCTGTTATATCCGCCAAGGAATGTTGCCTTTGATTCATCACTTACTGTAAATGTAATCTTTCTTTCGTCAAGGGGGCATACGTTTCCTTCTTCGTCAACTACTTCAACGTCAACATACATAAGGTCACTTCCGTCTGCCAAGAATCCGTCAGGGCCCTTTACAGGTGTAAGTCTTATTGTAGCAGCTTCGCCTGCTGTCTTTATTTCATGTTCTGCAACAACTTCTTCTCTTTCATTATATGCCTTAGCAGAAACTTTACCTGACTGTGTTACGTCGATATTATCAAAGGCATATATATACCCGTCGTCAGGAAGAGTGTCTGTTCCAACAAGTGTATCATTTACGTAAAGTTCAACCTTTGAAACACTTTCTGAACCTATAACATAAACAGTTTTCTTTGTAGGATTTCTTTGAAGCATTGTACCGTTAGGCTCCCAGTATGTACCGTTAAATGTCTTATCCTCATACCAGTAATTACCGTTTTCCTTATCTCCTTCTATATATTCAGGATAGTTCCAGTGACCTAAAATATGAATCATAGGTTCAGTAGACTGTGCAGCCTGAATTGCATAGAATGATTCTTTCTTAACTCTTATCGGGTCAACACGTCCTGATGTACGTGCATTTTCCACACCACAGTTACGAACGTGCATATTTGAATCTGACCAAACCATCATAGCAGCACCTGAATAATAATTTTTACCGCTGCCACCTACACGGTTTCCGTAGTAGTATGAATAACCATCACCACTGTTAAACATGGTTCTGGAGAAATCCTCCTGAGTCTGATCCCATACATCATAACCGTCTGTTTTTTTACCGCCATCACCAAGCCATTTATTTACATAATCATAACATGGCGGTGAATAGTCATCCCAAACACGTCTTGGTGCTTCGTTTCTGTGATATTCTGTTTCAAGCATTGGAATATAGTTACCTGTCTGCTCCATTGCACTGTATGCTGCCGCATCGTTTCTGTAAAGCATTGTTCCAACCCATTCAGCTGCCGCTATCTGCTCAGGTGAATTGATTGTACGACAACCCATCATTCTGTCACCGTTTGGATCAAGTTCTTTTCTAAGGTCTGTCATTTCCTGCATATGCTCTGCACTAATTTGGTTATTGCCTGCTTCATAGAAAAGAACAGACGGGCTGTTTCTGTAATATATAATTACGTCACGCATAGTTTCAGCACGCTGATCCCAAGCTCTGCCGCTAACATCGCCTTCCTTATCACCTGCCGGGCATACTGAAATTACACCGTATTTATCTCCTGCACGAATATCAACAGGGTTAGGTGCAATATGCATCCAACGAATGTAGTTTGCGTTAGATTCTTTAATAAGCTGCATATCTATATCTGAAAGCCAGTCATTAGCCACACCGATAGCTGCCCATTCATTTGTTGAACGCTGTGCATAACCTTTTAGATATGTAGTTTGACCGTTTATTTGAAGTCCCTTATCCTTATCGTATGTAACTTCTCTAAAACCTGTAACCTTTTCCTGTTTATCAATTACTGTATCTCCGTCCTTTAAGTATGTATAAACAGTATATAGGTTAGGCGACACGTCACTCCAGAATTTAAGGTCTTGTACGTTTTGAGTGGCTGTAATCTTTGTCACGTCTACAGTTGATATGTCAACATTGTTCGTTTCCTGTCCCACTCCGTCCACATAGGCTGTATCCGGTACCATTGTAAGAAACTGATCATTTTCTGTATCTGTTGCAGCAGCAACATTTGCTGTTTCTTCAAATGTTGCTACGCAGTTACCGTCTTTATCAACGATGTCAACCTGAAGTGTAATATCTTTTGCTTCACCTGTTTCATTTCTTACTTCAGCCTCTACCGTTACATCGGCTGACTCGTTTCTAAGATCAAAATTACTTCTGTATATGTAGTTACCTGTTGTTTTTAGGTTATTGTATAGCGGAAATGTCTGATAAATCTTACTTGTAGCATACAATTTTACATTACCTGTAAGACCACCCTGAACTTCGTTAAAGTCCTTTGTATTCCACTGATAGCCTTCACCAGATAAATCTCCGGGAGTATTTCCAGGAATTGTTTCTTGAGTTCTAAAAGTAGCTCCTCTGTCAGATGCATTATCTGTTGCAACTGCAATAACATTGCCTGTCGGAGATGTTATATAGTCAGAAATATCAAAACCTACCGGTGCAACACCTGCTTCGTAATATCCGACCATCTCACCGTTTACATATACATAAACTGACTGACGGAATGCCTCAAACTCAAGTATCATCTTTTTGCCTATATCACTTTCAGGCACATCAAAGGTTTTTCTGTAAAACATAAAACCTCTGTAAAGACTCGCTTCACCTGCATCAAGACCGACTCCGTCAAATGAGTCCTCCGCATTTACTGCATGAGGAAGTGATACACTTTCCCAGTCGCTGTCATCATAGTCCTTTTCATAAAAATATTTTCCGTTTGCGTCCTTAACTCCCTCAAGGGCAGTAGCCAAAGGGAATACGGCATTATCTGCCGCTCTTTTGTACTTCCAGTCAATATTCATATTATATGTGACTGAAGGACTTTCAAGTTCGGTGTATGCCTCTGTTGTTTCATTTTCAGCCAAAACAGGTATCACTGAAAATATCGTCTGTAAAAGAAACATAACCGCACATAAAATTGATAATTTTCTTTTCATTATTTTATCTCCTTCCCATATATCATTATGTTTCTATTTTATCACAAATAAATTACATTGTATTTTCTTTTTTTGTCATAAATGTTGAAAATATTGCTCTCTTATGATAAAATATGAGTTACAGTTAGGCGGTGAAAATATGAGTATTTCGTTTAGACATAATGACTATATGTACAGTTACAGCAAAGGCATTGTTCCCGAGCTTCGTATGCACATGCACAATTATTATGAATTCCTATATTTTAAAAAAGGTAATGCCGTTTACCATGTGGAAAATACTGTGTACAGCGTTAAAGAGGGAGATTTATTTATTACACGTCCCGACGAACTTCATACAATAAGTTTTTTAAGTGATTTACGAAAGACATATAATACAAATATCAGATAACTTTCTTTCAGACATTGGTTTTGACATGCTGGAACTCATAAAATCAAGAAAAGCAGGCACTCTTAATAGGATTGACGCCAAAACTGTAAAAAGCTACGGTCTGGAAAAATATTTCCTCAGTGTAGAACAATATTGTATAAATCGTGTACCGGAAAGTGACGTAATGGTAAAAACATTTATTATACAAATGCTGGCAAAAATCAATTCATTTATGCGTGAATATGAGAATATGACTTACGAACTGCCATATAAAGATTCAAGAGTAATGGACATAAAAAATTTTATTGATGAACATATTACAGAAAACTTAACTTTAGACTCTATTTGTGAGCATTTCTTTATTACAAAATATTATCTTTGTCACATGTTTAAAAAATATTCTGGAATGACTGTGAATGAATATATAAGTATGCGTAGACTGCTCGTTGCAAAGCAGATGATATTTGCAGGACAAAATATTACAGACCTTTGCTATAAATGCGGATATAAAAATTATTCCTCCTTCTACAAAGCATTTAAAAAGCTTACAGGCAAAACACCGTCTGAATTTTTTTCCAAGCCTCATGAAGCTGATGCTGTATAACAAAAGACTGCGGATAAAATTAACCGCAGTCTTTTTTAGTTAGTTCATAACAGCAGCACCTATAATTTCATTTATATCATTAATATTATGCTGATTCATATATTTTTCAATATCTTCCTTTACAGAAAGAATTAAATCAGGTTTTACAAATAAACCTGTACCCAACGCAACAAGGGACGCACCGGCAAGCATAAATTCTATTACGTCCTCGCCGCTCATAACACCGCCCATACCTATTATAGGTAGTTTTACAGCTTCATACACTTCATGCACCATTCTTATTGCAACAGGTTTTACAGCCGGTCCTGAAAGTCCGCCTGTGTTGTTCTTTAAAATAGGACGTCTTGTGTGTATATCTATTTTCATACCTAAAAGCGTATTTATAAGTGACAATCCGTCTGCTCCGCCGTCCTCTGCCGCCTTTGCAATTTCTGTTACAGACGTAACATTCGGCGAAAGTTTTACAACAAGTGGTTTTTTGCAATGTTTTTTTACTTCCCTTGTAAGTTCGTTTACCACATGCGGGTCAGTACCAAAGGCAAGCCCGCCGTGTTTGACGTTGGGACAGGAAATATTCATTTCAATCATTGCCACGTCTGTATCTGAAAGTATTTCAGCCATTTCGCAGTATTCTTCTATTGTATTTCCTGACATATTTGCGATTACATTAGTATCGTATTCTGAAAGTATAGGCATAATACTTTGAGCAAAATATTCAACACCGGGATTTTGAAGTCCGACACTGTTTAATATTCCGCTTGGAGTTTCTGCAATTCTCGGAGGAGGATTACCTGCTCTTTCCTGTCGTGTTAGTCCCTTTGCTCCAAAACCGCCGTATTCCTCAAGAGGTACAAACTGATTATATTCCATACCAAATCCGAAAGTACCTGACGCTGTAACTATCGGGTTTTTAAATTCAACACCGCAATAAGTAACTTTTGTATTAATCATTTAAAGTCACCTCCTCAGAATAGAAAACAGGACCGTTTGTGCAGACCTTTGCATATCTGTCTGTACCTTCTTTGTGAGTTTCACAGCTGCACACCAAGCACGCACCTATACCGCAGCCCATTCTCTGTTCAAGGGATATTTGACATTTTATTCCTCTTTCCTCTGCTATTTTCTTAACAGCCTTAAGCATCGGCATTGGTCCGCAGGAATATATCATATCACATTCATTAAAATTAAGATACTGGTCCATAGCAGAAGCAATATATCCGTCAAAGCCGTAACTGCCGTCATCTGTACCGACGATCGTTGTTTTGCTTGTACGTTCAAACTCCTCTTCCATTACAACTCTGTCCTTATTTCTAAAACCCAAGAATACCGTCGCATTGCCGCCTAATTCCTTTGCAAGTTTCAAAAGAGGAAATACACCTATACCGCCGCCTATAATAACAGGATTTTTAACGTCCTTCGGAATTTCAAAGCCGTGACCTAAAGGTCCCATAATATCAATCATATCTCCGACTTCTTTATTTTTAAGTGCTTCTGTACCTTTACCTTTAACTTCAAAGATAAAACGCACTTCACCGTTACCGCTATCACATATACTTATAGGACGTCTTAAAAATGTTGAATCGCCGCAGTTTACATGAAGAAATTGACCGCACTGTGCTTCCTTTGCCATAAATTCACTTTCTACAACGAAATCAAATATACCGTCAGCTATTTCTCTTTTTCTGATTAGTTTACAATTTTCTGTTTTTTTCATGCACTTCTCCTTTAAAACAATCACAAAACGCTGTTTAAATCTTCCTTCATTCTTATTGCTTCTTTTCTTGCAGCCTCGGCAAACTGTTCTTCTTTCCAGTCGCCTTTTTTGTAAGCACACATAATTCCTCTTGAAGAATTTACGATTGCACCTAAACCGTCACTGTTAAAGCATGGCTTTACGCCTTCTGCTCCGCCGCCCTGTGCACCGTAACCCGGTACAAGGAAGTAAGATTTTGGCATAAGTTTTCTAAGCACCTGAGCCTGCTCCGGATAGGTTGCACCGACAACTGCACCAACCGCTCCGTAACCTGACTTGCCTATTGTATCACTGTTCCATGTATCAATATACTTAGCAATCTTTTCATATACATGCTCACCGCTATCTGTAATCAAGTCCTGAATTTCACCTGATGACGGATTTGACATTTTTGCAAGTACAAATATTGATTTATCATATAACTTACAGTCATCTATAAATGGTTTTACACCGTCTGTTCCCGGGAACGGATTTACCGTAACACAATCAATGCCTAAAGCTTCAACTTCTTCACCGTCAATATCTGTTTTGCCAAGATATGCCTTTGAATAAGCTGCTGCCGTTGTACCTATGTCGTTACGCTTAACATCAAGAATAATATAAAGTCCCTTTTCCTTAGCATACTGTATTGTCTTGTGAAGAAGTGCTTCACCCTCAAGACCGTACATTTCATAAAAAGCACTTTGAGGTTTTACTGCCGGTACTACATCGTATAGTGCGTCAATAAGTCCTTTGTTGTATTCCCAAATCGCCTCGCATGCACCCTTTAATGTTTTTCCGTATTCCTTGTATGCTTTTTCTCTTATATACTGAGGAACATAAGAAATCTGCGGATCAAGTCCTGCAACTGACGGATTACTTTTTTCCTTTATCTTCTGTACCAATAAATCTACTGACATATTTACCTCCTATAACAAAACACCCTGATTTACTACAATGTCACCGTTTACAATAACATATTCCGGTTTACCGCAAAGTACATAACCGTCATAAGGTGAATTTTTACTCTTCGACTCAAACTTTGATATATCAACAGTCCAGTCCTTTGACGGATCAAATATTATAACATCTGCGGCATTATTAACCGATAAATTACCCTTATTAAGACCAAGTATTCTTGCCGGATTTACAGACATTTTTTCTATAAGCTCATTAATTGTAAGCACACCCGGTTCTACAAGATATTTAAGTCCCAATCCCAAAGATGTTTCAAAACCTACAATACCGTTATATGCAAGTGCAAACTCACAATTTTTCTCATCTATATGGTGCGGTGCATGGTCTGTTACTATACAGTCAATAGTACCGTCTTTAAGTCCCTCTTTGATTGCTTCCACATCATCATCTGTTCTTAGTGGAGGATTCATTTTAGCATTTGTATTAAATCCGTCACAAGCCTTTTCTGTAAGTGTAAAGTAATGAGGACAAGTTTCACAAGTCACTCTTACACCTCTCTTTTTAGCCTGTCTTACAAGTTCAACAGAACCTCTTGTACTTACATGTGCAATATGGATTGCAGTACCGGTGGCTTCAGCAATAAGTATATCACGTGAAACCATAACTTCTTCAGATGCCCTTGTAATACCTTTAAGTCCAAGATAGGTTGACATAAAACCTTCGTTCATACATCCGCCGTCGGCAAGTCCTAAATCTTCGCAGTGTGAAATTACAGTCATGTCAAACATATCTGCATATTCCATAGCTCTTCTCATAAGTCCGGATTCAACAACAGGACGTCCGTCATCAGAAATTGCAACGGCTCCGGCAAATTTCAGTTCGCCGATTTCAGAAAGTTCTTTGCCTAAAAGTCCCTTTGAAATACTTCCTATCGGATATACATTTACATATCCAACTTCTTTAGCCTTATTTTTTATATAGCTTACAATAGGTTCACAGTCAATAACAGGCTTAGTATTCGGCATACACGCAACAGATGTGATACCGCCCATAGCCGCACTTTTTGTACCTGTTTCTATATCCTCTTTATATTCCTGTCCGGGATCTCTTAAATGGCAGTGCATATCAACCAAACCGGGCGTAACAATCTTGCCGCCTGCCTCAATCACTTCCATGTCAATGCCTTCAAGGTCAATATCTTCGCCTACTTCAGATATTACTCCTTTGTCAATAAAAATATCAGTTACTTTATCAATATTATTTGCAGGGTCTATAACTCTGCCGCCTTTAATAAGTATTTTCATTGTATTCCCCTTTCGATTAGTTATCAAATCCGCCTCTTGACAGCATATACATTACAGCCATTCTAACTGCAACTCCGCTTGTTACCTGTTCGTTTATAACGCTTTGCTCACCGTCTATTACACTTGATGAAAATTCTACACCTCTGTTTACCGGACCCGGGTGCATAACAAGTGCGTCAGGTTTTGCAAATTTAAGACGCTTGTCGTCCACACCGAAAAATCTGTAATATTCCCTTATACTCGGGAACAGACCTTTTTTCTGACGTTCAAGCTGTATTCTAAGTCCCATAACAACATCAGCGTCAACTATTGCCTCATGTATGCTTTTAAACACCTTAACTCCAAGCTGTTCCATACCCGGCGGAATAAGTGTGCTCGGACCGCCGACACTTACTTCAGCTCCAAGCTTTGTAAGTCCGTATATGTTACTTCTTACAACTCGGCTGTGATATATATCACCTATTATGGCAATCTTTAATCCTTTAATACCTCCCTTTTTCTCAATAATTGTAAGCATATCCAAAAGTGCCTGAGTCGGATGTTCGTCCATACCGTCACCTGCATTTATTACAGATGCACTTACAAGTGGTGCGATTAGATGCGGTGCACCGCTCATATTATGACGCATTACAAGTATATCTGTACCCATAGCGTTTATTGTTTCGGCTGTATCTATAAGTGTTTCACCCTTTTGAACAGATGAACCGCTTGCCGTAATATTTGCGGCATTTGCACTCATATACTTTGCCGCAAGTTCAAAGGAAAGTCTTGTCCTTGTACTGTTTTCATAGAACAAATTTACAACCGTTTTACCCTGTAAGTGCGGTGTTTTTTTGCTTGGCTGTTTTAAAATCAGTTTCATTGTTTTTGCTGTTTCAAGTATATTTGTTATTTCTTCAGCACTTAAATCTTTTAGCCCAAGTAAATCTTTCCTCATTATTATTTTCCCTCCATTGTGCATATAGATACTTTTTCAATTTCACTTTCATTAACTTCCACATTAATGTACTCTTCCTTTGATGTAGGAACATTCTTTCCTATAAAATCAGCCTGTATAGGAAGTTCTCTTCCGCCTCTGTCAATCAAAACTGCAAGCTCTATCTTTTCAGGGCGTCCCATATCAAACAATTCCTCCATAGCGGCACGTATTGTTCTGCCGGAAAATAACACATCATCAACAAGGATAATCTTTTTATCCTCAACTGAAAAGGCAATATCATTTCCTTTAACTACCGGGTGTTTTGTAAGCCTCGTAAGGTCGTCACGATAAAATGTTATATCAAGACTTCCCATCTTTGGACGAATACCCTCTATCATTTCGATATTATCAACAAGAAGCTTAGCAAGAAGTACACCCCTTGTCTCAATACCAATTACCGCTAAATTTTCTGCACCTTTATTTTTTTCAATTATTTCATAAGCCATTCTGCTAAGCACTCGTTTTGCAGAAGCCTTATCCATAATAATATTCTTTTCATTATGATTTATCATGTAATTATCCTCCGTTTACTATTTTACTTCCCCTATCCACTATTTTTCTTATAATCCATGGTATAATCTTAACCATAATATAAACAGAGCCAAGTGAAACAAGTAATCCTGCACCAAACATGATACAGCCTATGCCTATTTGCATAATCATATCGGAAATTGTATAAGACATAAAGCCGAGTTCACCTTTTACAGCTTCTAAATATTCAGCTTTTGTCATTTTTGTCTTATCTCCTTTTCGACATTCTCCTATACATAATTATATATCAAAAAGTCAAATTTTTCAATAAAAAAATATTATTATTTTGTATGATGGTGTAAAATACTAACCCATATTTTACTTGCTTACAAATCATACCAAAATATAGTTAATACAATCCCTTGCACACACTATTATCTATATGATATAATTAAAATCGAAAAAGAGCTTATTATGTCGATTTATTGACGGAGGGATAAAGATGAAATTTATAGATGAATTTAAAGAATTTATTGCCCGCGGAAATGTGGTGGATATGGCAGTAGGTGTTGTTGTGGGCGGTGCATTTAAGTCGATAGTTGATTCACTTGTATCTGATATTATTAATCCCGGTATTGCGTACATAGTATCGATTATATCAGGTGCGGCACTGTCCGCCGCAACAGCTGTCGGCGGTGACAGCAGTGCTGCAAAAAATGTAGTGGATATGTCAAAGTGGATAATACCCGGTACTTCTATAAATATCGGTAATTTTCTTTCTGCTATAATAAATTTTTTAATTATGGCATTTATCATTTTCTGTTTGGTAAAGGCACTTAACGCTGTAAACAAAAGAATCTTATCGAAAAAGAAAACGGAAGAAACACCAAAAGAACCTGCCGGTCCTACTCAGGAAGAATTACTTACACAAATCAGAGATTTACTTGCTAAAAATACAGAAGATTAATCATTTATTGACTAACAGATTAAATTGATGTATAATGGGGTTATCGACATATGTCATTAATGGCGATATATTTTATTTACGAGAGGATTCCTTAAAATGAGCGAAAATTGCAATCATAATTGTTCTGAGTGTTCAAGTAACTGCGGTGAAAGAACAGAGCCACAGAGCATGATAGAAAAAATGAACGAAATGTCAAATATAAAAAAGGTGATAGGCGTTGTAAGCGGTAAGGGCGGTGTCGGCAAATCACTTGTAACTTCAATGCTTGCAGTCAAAATGCGTCAGAAAGGATATAATACCGCTATCCTTGACGCCGATATAACAGGCCCTTCAATACCAAAAGCATTTGGACTTTGCGAAAAAGCATTAAGTACGGAAATGGGACTGTTTCCGATGGATACAAAAACAGGTATAAAAACAATGTCTATAAACCTTTTGCTTGACGATGAAACAAGTCCTGTTATATGGAGAGGTCCTGTTATTGCAGGTGCAGTAAAACAATTTTGGTCAGATGTTATTTGGGGTGACGTTGATTATATGTTTGTTGATATGCCTCCGGGAACCGGTGATGTACCTTTAACGGTATTTCAGTCACTTCCTGTTGACGGAATAGTTGTTGTTACATCTCCACAGGAACTTGTATCTATGATTGTCGGCAAGGCTGTTAATATGGCTGAAATGATGAATATACCTGTTTTAGGTATTGTTGAAAATATGTCATATTTTGAGTGTCCGGACTGTGGAAAAAAACATAGTATTTTCGGCGAAAGCCATGTTGATGAACTTGCTAAACAATATAATATAAATACTGTTTCAAAAATTCCGATAGACAAAACTATTGCTCAAAAATGCGACAGCGGAAAAGCAGAGGAAATAAACTGTTCTTGTATTGAAGATATAGTAAATGCAATAGAATCAAAGTAGTTATAAATATACAAATCCAAACCGACTCCCATAATAAATTTACGGGAGTTCGGTTTTTTTATTATATAAACAGCAGTAAGCTCAGTGCAATAATGGCCATACCTAATATCACACCTATAATTGTTATTTTGCTTTTTTCATATTCCCTTGCCATCGGCAATAGTTCCTCTATTGAAATAAATACCATAATTCCGGCTATCATACCAAAAAGTATTCCAAATATTGTATCGTTGAAAAACGGTCTTAATATTAAATACCCTATGATTGCTCCCAAAGGTTCTGTAATTCCCGAAAAAAACGATACAAAAAATGCCTTTTTTCTGCTGCCTGATGAATAGTATATCGGTACAGATGTGGCAATTCCCTCAGGAATATTATGTATAGCTATTGCAACAGCTATGGCAAGACCAAGATGGGGATCTTTAAGTGCGGAAGTAAATGTGGCAAGGCCTTCGGGGAAATTATGTATGCCTATTGCAAGCGCTGTCATAAATCCCATACGTTTTAGTGCCATATTTTTACTTTCTTTTGAATTTAAATTTCCTATATCCCCTTCCGTTGACGGCACAAAATAGTCTATAAGTCCTATAAATACAATTCCCGCAAAAAAAGCCGCAACCGCAAGATAGTACCCTATTTTTTCATCTGTTGCCGCCGATAAATATGTTTTTGATTTCTGAAAAATTTCTATCATTGATACGTATATCATAACTCCCGCAGAAAATCCAAGTGAACCTGCAAGAAATTTTGTGTTTGTCGTTTTAGCAAACAATGCTATTATACTGCCTATTCCCGTTGCTAAACCGGAAAGGACAGTAAGCGACAGTGCAAATATAACATTTGTGTTCACGAATATCAACTCCTTATCAATTCTTATGGTATAATATGACGAAATGACTTTATATGTTAAAAATTGTATTGATAATTTTTTTTGTTAGGTATATAATTTAGAAAGAATACAATTTCAAAGGATAAATATTATGATAGAAATAACTTCATCTTCAAACAGTAAATATAAATACGTAAAATCACTTACGCAGAAAAAAATGCGTAAAAAGTACAGTGAATATACTGTCGAGGGAATAAAATCAGTAAATGACGCTTTAAATTCAAGTAAAACTGTCAGCAGTATTTTTGTTTCAAACACATTTTATAACAGTGAAAGTTTTAACTATCCGTCAAATATACCTATATACTGTGTTACAGACGAAATCTTTCCGGGAATGTGCGACACGAAAAATCCACAGGGCATACTTGCCTGTATAAAAATCGAAAACACAAACAATTTTATTCCTGATACAAACAAATCTTATATATATTGTGACAGTATAAATGACCCTGGAAATCTCGGTACAATTATACGTACAGCAGATGCGGCAGGTTTTGGCGGGGTACTTCTTTCGCCTGACTGTGTTGATTTATACAGTCCTAAAGTAGTACGTTCGAGCATGGGTTCTTTTTTTAATACTGATATAATTACTGATATATCCCACGAAATGATAAAACAATACAGTAACAACTTCCAGCTTATCGGAGGAGCTTTAAGGGAAAACACATCTGATTACAGAGTTCCCGATTACAAAATCCCTACTATTATAATTGTAGGTAATGAGGCAAACGGAATATCAGATGAAATTCTTGAAATTTGTAAATGCGTTAAAATTCCTATTTTAGGTAAGGCAGAATCATTAAATGCCGGTGTGGCAGCGGCTATATTAATGTACGAAGTTGTACGGCAAAGGTATTGACAATTTTTTTGTTTTGTAGTAATGTAACATAGGTTGGTGAAATAATGGAGCATATATTATATTGGCTGTGGCTTACAACTAAGTCCGGTATATCATCTTCAAAAATTGTTCGTTTATTGGAACATTATAAGTCTGTTGAAGAAATATATTATACTAAAAATTTTAATATTGACGGATTTAGCGAAAAACATATTAACCTTTTACGTGATAAAAATCTATCAAAAGCCAAATATGTGCTTGACAGAACTGTTAGAATCGGCTCATATATTATTGTATATGACGATGAACGCTATCCGGAAATTTTAAGAAACACACCCTGCCCACCTCATGTACTTTACGTGCTTGGTGATTTTCCCGATATAAATAATTTACTTACAATAGGCATTGTCGGAACAAGACATTCCTCTGACTACGGCAGAGTAGTAACGGAGAGAATTTCAACTGACCTTGCAGGTAAGGGTGTAATTACTGTCAGCGGTTTGGCAGCAGGTATTGATGCCGTAGCAGCATGTGCAACTGTTGACGTGGGAGGTTGTCATGTAGGTGTTGTGGGTAACGGTCTTGATATAGTTTATCCGGGTGAAAATGCAGAACTTGCAAAGCAGGTTATACAAAATGGCTGTATAATATCTGAATTTTATCCCGGAATAAAACCATTCCCCTCCAATTTCCCTATGCGTAACAGAATAATTGCAGGTTTGTCCAGGGGTGTCCTTGTTACTGAAGCACCTGAAAAAAGCGGTGCACTTATAACCGCTAAATACGCACTTGACTATAACCGTGATGTGTTTGCAGTACCGAGGGACATAACAGCCGTAAAGTATCAAGGTACAAATTCCCTTATACGAAGCGGTGCAAAACTTACCCAATGTGCAGATGATATAATCAGTGAATATCCTTATGCCTCCCTTGTCCCGAAAAAATTATCTCCAAGGGATTCTGCGGAACATAAAACAATCAACAAAAATAATACAAAACATGACAGTAAATTAGACTCTCTTACAGGTATCGAAAAGGATATAGCGAATTTATTGAAAAAATCAGATATGCAGATAGATGAAATCACGAGATTTTTGGAAAAACCTGTCGGTGAAATCAATACAAAATTAATAATGCTTGAAATGAAGGGAATTATAAAGAAACTACCGGGAAGTAAATATCAGCTTAATATATAGATGGAGGAAAATATGGCAAAGAAGAAATTGCTTATTGTGGAGTCACCTGCAAAGGCAGGAACAATAAAGAAATATCTCGGCAAGGACTACACAGTTATGGCATCAATGGGACATATAATAGACTTGCCGAAAAGTCAGATGGGTGTTGACATAGAACATGATTTTACACCTAAATATATAACAATACGCGGTAAAGGTCAGCTTTTAACACAGCTTAAAAAGGAAGCAAAAAAAGCAGACGTTGTATATCTGGCAACCGACCCTGACCGTGAGGGCGAGGCTATAAGCTGGCATTTGGCACAGGCTCTTAATATTGATACAGAATCACAATGCCGTGTAACATTTAACGAAATCACAAAATCAGCTGTAAAAACAGCTATAAAGGAACCGAGAAAAATTGATATGGATCTTGTAGACGCCCAACAGGCAAGGCGTGTACTTGACAGAATTGTTGGTTATACTATAAGTCCGATTCTTTGGGACAAGGTAAAAAGAGGTTTAAGTGCAGGACGTGTACAATCTGTTGCAACTAAACTTATATGTGACCGTGAGGAAGAAATAGAAAATTTCACGCCACAGGAATATTGGTCAATAGAGGCAACACTTACAGAACCCAAATCAAAAAAGGATTTTACAGCAAGATATTACGGTGAAAACGGTAAAGAGGTAAAACTTAACAATGCGGAAGAAACAAAGCGTGTTTCCGATGATATGAAAAATGCTGAATTTGTTGTTGAGAAAGTAAAGAAAGGTCAGCAAAAGCGTAATCCTCAGCCGCCGTTTACAACAAGTACATTACAGCAGGAAGCTTCAAGAAAATATAATTTCCAGGCTGTTAAAACAATGCAGATTGCACAAACTTTGTATGAAGGTGTAAATCTCGGCGGAAAAATCGGAACGATAGGTCTTATTACCTACATGAGAACAGACTCGCTTAGAATTGCAGATGACGCAAGGGCTGAGGCAATAGAATACCTTACAGAAACATACGGCAAAGAGTATGTAAACCCAAGACAGTTTAAGTCTAAAAAGAGTGCACAGGACGCACACGAAGCCATAAGACCGACTTCTATCAATATCAAACCTATTGATATTAAAGATAAACTTACAAACGACCAATACAAGCTTTATAAACTTATTTGGGAAAGATTTGCGGCAAGTCAAATGGCAAGTGCGATTTACGATACAATGCAGGTTACTATTGACGCAAACGGTCATACTTTTAAAGCAAGCGGTTCAAATATAAAATTTAAAGGTTATATGACAGTTTACGTTGAAGCAACTGACGAAAAGGAAAAGAAAACAAAGATGCTGCCTCCACTTGAGGAAAAAGAAAAAGTACTTTTAAAGGACAGCACCGAAAAGCAGCACTTTACACAGCCACCTGCAAGATATACAGATGCAACTCTTATCCGTGAACTTGAGGAAAACGGTATAGGCAGACCGTCCACATACGCACCTACAATATCTACGATAGTTTCAAGAGGATACGTTGTAAGAAGTAAAAAACAGCTTGTACCAACGGAGCTTGGCTTTGTAACAACTGATATTTTAAAAAATAACTTTACAAATATAGTAGACGTTGAGTTTACGGCAGCAATGGAAGAAGAACTTGACGAAGTTGAAGAAGGAAAGCTTAATTGGAAGATAATATTAAATGAGTTTTATCCTTCATTTAAGGACAGTCTTGAAAAGGCTCAGGAAAACGTTGAGAAAATCAAGATTAAAGACGAAGAATCAGATGTCGTTTGCGAAAAATGCGGACGAAAAATGGTTTATAAATTAAGTAAATTCGGTAAATTCCTTGCCTGCCCCGGCTATCCTGAATGTAAAAATACAAAGGCAATACGTGAGGAAACAGGTGCTAAGTGTCCTAAGTGCGGCGGAGAAATACTTGTCAAAAAATCACGACGCGGTAAGATTTATTACGGCTGTGAACACGCACCGAAATGTGACTTTATGGTTTGGGATATGCCTGTAAAAGATGAAGCGTGTCCGCAATGCGGAGGTCTTTTGCTTAAAAAACAAGGTAAACGAGGTAAGATTTTCTGCTATAATGAAGATTGTAAATACGAAAGAGCATTAAAGGGAGATAAAGAGTGAAAGTAAAAGTAATAGGTGCCGGTCTTGCCGGCTGTGAAGCTGCATGGCAGCTTGTAAAGCGTGGTATAGAGGTGGAACTTTATGAAATGAAACCAAAAAAATT
>CALXQE010000034.1 GCA_944390495.1 uncultured Clostridia bacterium | reverse complement strand
TAAGCAGGCAGGAAATTATTATAATTCAATATGGGCAAAAAGTGATTATCCAGAGCTTGCAGAAGGATATGGCACTGTGCTTGAAGTACGTAATCCGGATAATGGTAAAACTGTTAAAGCGGTTGTTGCAGATTGTGGTAATTTTGGAAAACATAATACTTACAACAAAGACACCGCGCTTGATTTACCACCTAACACATATAAAGCACTGGGACTTGTTCCAGGGAAATATGCAATTGAATATCGTGTTGTAGGTAAAGTGGATAGCTGGAATGGTGAGCAACTATGATAAAAGGAGTATTATTTATGGATATGAATTTTTTTTACAGACTTATAAATAATGCTGTCATTAATGTTCATACAGCATATATTGCAAAAGTAATTTCTATTGACGGCTCGTATGCGGTGGTTCAGCCTCTAACATATACAAAAGATGCGGGAGGTAACGCCATTAAACAAGCACCTGTAGCAGCTTTCGTACCGGCAAATGTGAAATATGCTGTTAAGAATATTACTTATAGAGTGTCTGAAACATCAACAGAAACAATAGATGTATTAGTGCCTTCTGATTTAAAGAAGGATGATATAGTTTATTGCGGAGTATGTGAAAGCGATATATCAAGTGCTGTAAAGGGCATTATGACTGAATTGCCTGTAAGACATCATAATATAAATGACAGTGTTATTTTAAGAGTATTGTGAGGTGTACGAGTTGAAAGGATTTAAACTTGATGAAAATGGGGACATTTCTATAACTGACGGTCATATTGATATGGTTAGCGATATTGAACTTGAAAAGCAGACAATTAAAACTGTTCTTCAAACCAATAAAGGTGAATGGCCGCTTAATAAAGATGAGGGTATTGATTTTAATCAAATTCAAGGAAAAGGAATAACAAAGGATATGATATATACTCAAGTTCAATCTGGAATACGGCAGGTCAACAATGAAAGAACAATTAATGAGTTTAGCCATACGATTAAAAACAGACATTTAACCGTAAATATTACTGCTCAAAAATCTGATGGATCTTCTATTTCGATTGAAAAGGAGTGGGATTAAAGGAGGAGTTGATTTATGGCGAATGAATGGGGTATAACAGATTGCGGTTTTTATTGTCCCACATATGAGGAAATTTTGGATGATAAAATAAAACGTGCGAAAAGTTTGTTTGGCGAAGATATGTCTGTAAGTGAGTTGACACCGTTTGGTAAATATTTAAGAATTGAGGCAAAAGATGATCAGAGGATATACGAAATGGCTGAAGGTTTATATTACAGCGTAACGCCGGCAACAGCAACAGGTGCATCTCTTGAACGTATGGGATCATGGATTGGAGAAAATAAAAATACATCTGTATGTGCAGTACACCTTGTAAGGATATACGGAACACAAGGATATATCATAAAGGCCGGGCAATTGTTAGTTAGAAATTCAGCAGGCATAATATTTTATCCAGTAATGGACACTGTTATAAACAATGAAGAAACAGTACAGGACGGTAATACAACATATTATACAGATGTTATTGTCCAATGTACTGTAGCAGGTACAGAAGGCAATACAAATAGTATAAATAGCACAGTGAATGTAAATAGCGATATAACAGGTGTAAGTTATTTGTACCAAATAACAGAAGGCAGAGCAACAGAAAGCGATGCAGAATATAGAGCTCGTTTTGAAAAGATAGTGCAGGGGATGGGGACTAACACAGCAGCGGCAATAATATCTGAGGTGATGAAAATAGATGGTGTACATGCCTGTATTATAAAAAATAATACTACAGATGGAGATATTACTCTTTCATCGAAGTTGTCTGTTTTAAAAGATACATATGCAATTATTATTCATGCAGATAGTAAGCTGTCTGATGAAATAGCTCAAGCAATTTTTAGAAAAATGCCTTTTGGTATACGTCAAAGTGGGCTTGAGGTAGTTACAGTAGAAGATGATGCTGGAGAAATGCACAATATTAAATTCACATTTGTAGAAGAAAAACGAATAGATGTTAATATAAGATGCAGCGTTTCAGATGAGTTTGAGGTCAGTGGAATTGATGAAATACGTGAGAATATAAGCTCATATATAAATAGTCTTGCTATAGGTAAAACATTGATTTATTCTAAACTTTATGAATGTATTCATAAAGTATTAGGTGTCGAAGATGTTTTTGAAATTACGGTAAATGGAGAAAAAGAAAATATTTCAGTATCACCCATGGAAATAATTAAATCTGGAGTTGTTACAATAGAAACAGCGGACGTGTAGATTATGAGGCATGTAAATTATGATGAACCGGTTAAAAATCTGCCTGACGCATTTGCAAAGCATAAAGATAGTAATAACTATAAAATAATTCAAATCCATAAGGAATCAGTGGACAAACAATTAAAAGTTTTGCAGAATATGTCAGATTCATTTGATATAGATAAAGCCTATGGTGCAACATTAGACCTGTGGTATGGGGAGAAATTTATTCTAAAACGTGGTCTAATGAACGATGAGCAATACAGAATATGTTTAAAGGGTAAACAAATGCAAAATGCAACTGATGGATCTTTTACTAAACTGGTGAAAGCACTTGCATTCGTTTTACGGTGTAGCATAAGTGATATTCATATTGTGGAGAGTGAAACATCAAATTCTATCATTGTGAAAGATATTCCACTTGCAACATTGCTTAGTGCTGGATTTACAACAACACAGGTTTTAGATATTATAAAAAATCTTCTCGCTGTTAATGTTTCAATTAGCGAATATGGGTTTACAGGAACATTTGAATTCGGGGAAGTAAATGATTATGATGAAGATAATGGTTTTGCAGATTTAGACGGAAATATAGGTGGATATTTAGGTTTGATGGAAAGGATGATACTATGAATTTTGAAAACAAACCACCCGAATGGCAAAATGAAGGAACAGAACCAACTGATGAAATAAAAAAAATTGGTTTTCAGGCAGGCTATAAACCACCGGCAGCATACTTTAACTGGTTTTGGTCAAAGGTGTCTAAGTGTATTAACGAGCTTCAACAGAAATTCATGGATGCACCAACTCCATTAGTCGGTATTTGTAACAGTGTTAAAGGCAACTCTTCTAAAATAGTAGAATGCTCAGATTTCAGACTATATGACGGTGCACGTATTTTAGTGACATTTGCAAATGGTAATAGTGCAAATTATATGACGTTGAATGTTAATAATACAGGTGCTGTAATGGTGTGGTTTCCTGTGGGACAAAATCGTATTTATAATGACCCGATTATTACCAAAATAATTGCTGGTGGGGGTGCTTATGAATTTGTATATCAAGGTGGAAGTAGTCCTAAGTGGATGTATTGCGGAGCAACAGATATTCCTGTAGATGATGCAATAGCGACATTCACAGAAGCAACAGAATGCGAAAATATAAACAGTGGTGAAACTACATCAACAATCTTTGGAAAAATCAAGAAATGGTTTACGGATTTAAAAACAGTGGCTTTTACAGGAAGTTATAATGATTTGTCGGATAAACCTACTTCCATGGTAAATCCAAATTCACTGACACTTACAATGAATGGTTCGGCAACTACTTATAATGGTTCGTCCACATTAAGTAAAACTTGGTATGCACCTACAACTTCAGGTACAACAGGCTATGAATTAGTGAGTAGTGGTACTAATAATGCTCCTGTATGGAAAGCTCCTTCCTATGCAGTTTGCTCGACAAGTGGGGAAACTCAGACTAAAACTGTAAGTATAACTAATTTTAAACTTGTTGTTGGTGCAAGAGTAACAATTAAGTTTACATATGCTCATAAATCTATTCGGTATAAAGCATACCTTAACGTAAATTCTACTGGAAGTAAGCCTATTAAATACTATGGTCAAGATGTTGTAAGTTATCAAGGGTATCCTTCAACCTCATCTGCCATTCTTGCCTACGCTAATACATGGGAAGATGGGGAAATAGTCGAATTTATTTACGATGGTACTAATTGGGTAAGTATTCCTCAAAAACACGTTTTAGACCCTATGTGTGTAAATGTGATTAAAAGACATTGGTATAGTTTCACTTCAGTGGAAGAGTTTTTCCCTAAATACAGCAATGTAGCTAGAATTGGAGACTTCTTTTGTGGTGAAGATTGCACGAGTACATTACAATCAGCTTTAAATTCTACAGCAGTTTGCGGTAAGGTAAGACTTTTATCATTATCAAATGAACCCACGTGGTTTATAGATGATGAGTTATTTATTGGAGGAGCCATTAGTAGTGATACGAGTGAAAAACCCCCTAAAATTGTAACTATTGAAGGTACATCTAAGCAACGAACAGCTCTATGGTTTAAAGAAGGAGGCATTATAAAAACCATAAAAAGTGATATAAGTGACGATGATGACTACATATTAACATTAAAGGATTTGCGTATCCATTATGACCCTCAGTATAGTGGATTGAGTAATAATCATTCTATTATAGATTTAGGAAGAAATTCAGGTGAAGGCAAAACAGTTATTGTCTTAGAGAATGTTGATATAGAGATGAAAGGCAAAGGATTTGGGGAAGAGCCACCTTTAAGGGCTAATAAGATAATCTTAAAGAATTGTAATTTTATAATGGAAGCAGATGGAGAAACCGAATACTTATGTCATGCTGGGTTAAATTGTGATGAACTGGAGGTGGAAGGGGGAAGTATTACCCTAAAAAATAATACAACAAACACAATTTCAGGTTCTTCATTTGAGCTGAATTTTGTGTACAACAGTGACGTTGTTGGGTACATTAGATGTTGTACTATAAACTTAGGTGGTTCTTATAGAGCTACTCTTTCAGATGGTCAGTTAGATATAGATAGATGTACCGTAAATTTACAGAATGGTAAAGCTTCTTTAAACCACTACACCACAGATGTGGAGAGAAGGAATAGTGTACTTAGAGATAGCATAATAAATTATACTGCAACTACATATTTAACTTTTGGAAAAATAATAAGTTGTAATTTTAATAATACAATAACTACAGGTTATGGAACTGATAGCTATAAATTACAGATATTATGTCCGTCACAAATTATGGCTAATAATTTTAAAGGTAGAAGTGATATGAATTTTAACTCTAATAAAGTGGTGTTTGTTGGTAACGTATTACAGTATGAACAAACTAATACAGATTTTCCACCCGGAAGTGAACACGCAAATAACTTGGTTTTAGGTTAATTAGGGAGGATTATAAAAAATGAATTTAATAGACAATTTCGTAGCTAAAGGTAATAAGATACATCTTAATAAGTATGAGTTTGTTATACGGCATTATAATTCTATCACTAAAGAGGATTATACAGATAAGTATTATTATGTAGATGAGTTAGGTGCAGAAGAACTTGAAACTCAGCTGATTCCTAAGCACCAGTTGTTAGAACTAATTTCTAAAAAAGAACTTGATAATAGTAAATATTCTTATATGGAGGGTTTAGAATTTAAGACCCAAAATTTTACTAAAGAGATAGAGGAAATAGCTTCTTATGGCAGTTTAGAAGCCTATCAAGCTTCTCTTCCTGAATTTGCAGATAATTATATGCTTGATTTAGAAAGTAGGGTATCACTTATGGAACTTGGATTAAACTGATGGAGGAATGAAATATGACATATTCACTATGTAAAAAACTTATTGCTAAAGGTAATTATGATAAAGCAGATATGCTCAATAAACTTGATGTTTTTCTACTTGCAAATAGAATTACACAAGATGAATACAAAGAATTGACAACTTTGATTAATTCGGAGGGATAATAGACAGATGGAAAATGAAGCAGAAATGAGAGAACGCATTGCAGTAATAGAGCAGGACTGCAAGAGTATGCACCGCAGACTTGATAATCTTGAACAGCTGACGGAGAGTGTACATACAATAGCAACGGAAATTAAGGCAATGCGTGAGAATATGAACGATATAACACAGCGTGTTGACGAGATAGAACGTAAACCCACAAAACGATATGAAACAGCAGTAACAGCTATTATAACGGCTGTTATAGGTGCTGTAATAGGTTATTTTTTAAAGAGATAGGAGTTGATTTAATATGAACATAACAGCGGGAACAATAGCAAGAACAGCTATTTTAGGATTAGCACTTACCAATCAAATATTGACAGCTACAGGTCATAACGTGATTGATATAAGCGATGATACTGTAAATACATTTGTTGCAACAGGTTTTACGATTGTTACGGCGGTTGTAGCGTGGTGGAAGAATAACAGCTTTACTTCTGCTGCAATAGAAGCAGATAAGATGAAAGATCAGCTTAAAGAAGGTGAATAATTATGGGAAGAACGATTCATGGTATGCCCATTACTGAATTTAACGGTATTACGGTCAATGCATCTATATTATGTGACAGTCGTAATTATTATAGCTATTCAAGTCGTGATGTAAGCTACATAGTTATTCATTATACAGGTAACAGCAAAGATACAGCTGTTGCAAATGCTAAATATTTTAATAGTGGTTCAAGAGGTGCATCGGCTCATTATTTTGTTGATGAAAATAGTTGTTACCAGTCCGTGCTGCTGAATAATGCCGCATGGGCGGTTGGCGGTACATCGGTGTACAAGCACAGCGATTGCCGTAATAAGAACAGTATCAGTATTGAAATGTGTACAAGCGGTGGTTATACCGTGGCAAAACAGACAATCAATAATACAGCATATCTTTGTGCTAAGCTGTGTAATCT
>CALXQE010000033.1 GCA_944390495.1 uncultured Clostridia bacterium | reverse complement strand
TGGTGCGAGGGACCGGACTTGAACCGGCACGGTTAAACCACACGCCCCTCAAACGTGCGCGTCTGCCTATTCCGCCACCCTCGCAAAAACAAAATATATTATAGCAGAACATTTAGTTTTTGTCAATATTTATTAAGTAAAATCAAAATGTTTCACAGGGGGAAATATATGAAAAAAGTACTAACATTGTTTTTAGTGACTTTAATTATGATTTTATCATCATTAAATGTTTGTGCAATTGCCGACAGTGCTGAATGTGCATGTGTAATAAACTGTGCTACCGGTGATGTCGTACTTTCAAAAAATATAGATAAACGTCATGCCATGGCTAGCACAACTAAAATAATGACGGCAATAGTTGCTCTTGAAAATTCATCCCCTGACGATATTATAACCGTCAGTGCAAACGCCGCCAATCAAGAAGGGTCATCTGCATATATAGAAGAAAATATGCAGATATATATGCAAGATATGCTTTATGGTTTAATGCTCAATTCAGGTAACGACGCAGCTGTCGCCATTGCTGAGCATATAGGTGGCAGTGTAGATAATTTTGCAAGTCTAATGAATGAAAAAGCTGTTTCTTTAGGACTTAAAGATACTCACTTTGTAAATCCGAACGGTCTTGATGATCCACAGCATTTTACAACTGCCGTTGACCTTGCACAAATTGCAAGATATGCAATGCAAAATGATACTTTCAGAAAAATTGTATCTACCAAAACAATGCAGATTAAACCTCTAAATTCTAATGAGATACTATATTTTTCAAATCATAATAAAATGCTTAATTTATACCAAGGTGCTACCGGTATTAAAACAGGATACACTTCCGCAACCGGCAGATGTCTTGTATCTTCTGCTATGAGAGATGGAATGGAATTTATTGCAGTTACATTAAACGACAGCGATGACTGGAATGACCACACTCAAATGCTTGACTATGCCTTTTCTGAGCATTATCCAAAAAAGGTTATTGAAAAAAACAGCGTGATAAAAAAAGCTTCAATTGATGGCACTGAATATGAGATGATTGCAGCTGATGACTTTGTGATTCCTTTTAAAGAACATGGAAAAACTAATATTGAAATTATATCTCATATAGCCTCTAACCTCCAAGCACCTATCAATGCAGGTGAAAAAGTTGGTTATCTCGAAATATTATGTAACGGTCTATCTATTGGACAAATTGATATATTATCTAAAAATGATATTAACAATATAAGCGGTATTAGAATAAAAAACAGTTTCTATAACAGTTTTATACATATTATAAAGACGGTACTTGTATAGTGCAGAAAGGACTCAAAATGGGAGAAATAGTAAGATTACAAAAGTATATTGCAATGAGCGGGTACGCATCAAGACGTGCTGCCGAAACATTAATTGAAGAAGGCAGAGTATCTGTAAACGGGAAAAAGATAACAGAACAAGGTGTAAAAATCGAAATAGGTGCTGACAACGTATCAATAGACGGTAAGCCTGTCAAAATTAAAAATAAAAAATATTATATTATGTTAAATAAACCTGTCGGTTACGTTTCAACAGCAAAGGATCAGTTTGACCGTCCTACTGTTGTTGATATAATAAAAAAAGATCTTGATGACGTAAGAATCTTCCCTGTCGGCAGACTTGATTACGACACTGAGGGACTTTTACTTCTGACTAACGACGGTGACTTTACTTATAGGGTAACTCACCCAAAATTTCATATGGACAAAACATATATTGTTACTATTAAAGGTGGCATAACAATAAGCGGAATAAATAAAATTAGACGTGGAGTCTATATTGATGATGGCTTTAAAACGTCGCCTGCAGAAGCTGAAATACTTGACGCAGTAGATGGTCATACATTTATAAAAATAACAATTCATGAAGGTAAAAACCGTCAGGTACGAAAAATGTTTGACGCAGTTGGATGTAAAGTGGTTGGACTGAAAAGAATAAAAATCGGCACAGTTGAACTTGGTAATCTTCCACTTGGCAGGTGGCGTCATCTCACAAGCCACGAAGTCAGCTACCTTATGAATTCTTAAATAATGTAATTTTTCACAAAATATTACTCCTTATCTATTATAATCCGAACAGAATTTCACATATAACATTAGAAAAACGCAATACAATATTAGAAAAAGTGCAAGTTTTTTTTTATAGCATAATGCTATAATTTTTATAGAAATATAATCTGAAGATATTCATTATTGCTTTAAATATTGAACTAATATTGTTGTATCGTTTATGTGAATATTTCAAATAAAAAATGACGAAACTAATTTTGACTTATATATATGCAGAGAAAAAGTTGCCGATTTGACTGACAACGGATTGTTAGATGCCTCTAATATGTCATATATTCTTGATGTCGAAGCTGTAATTGATATTGACAATGATAAACTTAATTTAAAAGCCATACATAACGGTTCAACAAAGGATTTTTCTTTTGATATTCCAGACACTACTGATGTAGGTGCATTTCACATGTAAATAAGTTACAAAAATACCGGTATTCATGTAGATAATACATCTGTTACAAATTTTGAAGTAGTTAAACCTATATCTACTCCTTCCCCTACCCCAGATAACAGCGAGTACGAGGAACTTAAAGACAAATGGAATTTCTATTTGGTAGGCGAAGATCTTGATCTATCTGTTCCTCAAATTCAAAATTATGTTACTAATTTAAATAATAGTGCTAACAGTTACTGGGAGTCAATGATTAAAAGTACGACCTCAGATCGTAAGATGATTTGGTCTGATTGCTCTATGAATACAGATAACGTTGCAAATGTAAATGAATATGGTACTACTGCAACGTATATGGTGCAGCTCTATATGAAAGTCTTGCTCCGTTTTTCTATGTGTTCGCTGATTCCCAATGGGAACTTTCTTACAGTGATAATGCTCAGTATATTCCTTTAAACTTTATATTTGAAGGTATTGAACCACTTATATATGATGGTTCGTTTATGGAAATGGTAGCAGGACGACATGTATTAAATCGCTCAGACAGAAGTATTGCTAATGGTTTTGTTTCCTTCTTACTATCTTATACTGAATCAATGAGTGAGGAAAATAACGAAAGACTCAATAGTATGCTCAAATATTACATCAGCTTAGATCCCGAATATTTTTATAACGGAACAAGCAGTATATTCAGCCTTCAAAAAGGAATGGATCTTATGCAGGATGATACTGTCATTCCTCGTGAAAACTATGTATTACACAAAAGATACGCATCTATGGATAAAGTATCCCATATAACAGATACTTTTGGTTTTGGTCTTTCAATGCACTCACAAAGAACATCAAATCATGGTCCTATAAATAATGAAAGCAAACGTCTTTGGAATATATATGATGGTATGACATATACAACGGCGATAAAAATCAATATAATAATACTTACTGGTGTACTGTCGATCCACGTCCTTTGTCAGGAACAACTTCTGAATTTGTTATGATAAATGCAGAAGTTGGTGCTTGGACAAACAATCCATTTTCTTTTGTCGGCGGAACCGATATGGATAATCATACGGCGTTACAGGAATGCATCTTAAAACACTCGGAAACGGCGGCAGTAAAGACGGTATAGAGGCTAAAAAATCATGGTTTATGTTTGATGAGGAAATAGTTGTACTCAGCAGTAGTATTACATCAAACACATGTAACTACGTTGAAACAATCGTTGATAACAGAAGAATTAATCCTGACGCTTCTAATACTGTTACAGTAAACGGTACTGTTATGGATAATATTACAGACAACACTATCAAAAAAACAGATTCAGACGGAAAATCTATTCCTAAGGGTACAGATGTAAATGATGTAAAATAACATCCATCTTGAAGGAAATAACGATACAAATACAGGATACTATTTCCCTGAAAGCACTGATGTAAGAGTTTTAAAAGAAGTAAGTACAGGAAACTTGATTGACGTTACACGATATGAAGGCGAAGCAACAGATGCGTATGCTACATTCGCTATTGAACATGGTAAAAACCCACAAAATGACAGCTACGCATATTTTATCCTTCCTGCAAAAACAATGAAGAAACAGCCCAGTATGCAGAAACAGCCTCAGATAAAATAGAAATTTTACAACAGACAAATGATGCTCATGTTGTAATGAATAATGAACTTAATATCAAAAGCTGCAAATATCTGAAACTCGACAGAAGAATTTAATTCAGGTATAAGGGCAAATACTTCTGCGTCTGTTATGGTCCATGAAACATCTGATACTATCGAAATATCAATTTCAGATCCGACACAAACACGTACAAGTCTTACTGTTGAGCTTGAGGGCACTGTAACTGTAAAGAATATTGTGTCTGCTGATGAAGGCGTTGATGTTTATTCAAGTGATAATGTCATTCAGTTTGTTGTATATACAAACGACTCATACGGTAAAACTTATAAAGCTGTTGTAAGCAAAACAGAACTTCCGGATAAACCTGTAATTGAAGAAATTCCCAAACCTGATCCTAATGCTGATATAGTATATGTCAACGAAAATTTTGATGAACTATACAATGAAAATGATACATATATTGTTAAACAGCCAGGTAATACAACATCTCACGCATTATTGAAAAACGGTGATGGTTCATTAACTTTTGGTGTTAGTCCACGCTCAAATGGTTCAAGTGACGGTGCCACTGATATTGAAGCTTATGCAAACGGCACAAATAAATATATAGCTGCCGTTTCAGGCGGATACGCTTCTTCAAACAGACACGCATACATGTTGTTTGATAACATGATTCCATTTAACGAACTTGATTCATCACGTCCGCTGACAATGAGTTTTTCACTGTATATGAATCCATCTAATGATAATGCTGTTGTAGATTTTAATGATGGCTCAAAATCAGCCTTTGTTTTTAAAACTGAGAACAACAAACTCTATATCTCTAACGGCTCAAATTGGCAGGAAATCAGAGAAAAGAACAAATGGTATGACCTCTCAATTACATTTAATGCTGACTATACTGGTTTTGACCTTGAGGTAATAGATAACGGAATAACTACATACTCAGGAACAATATTACTTAAAGATAATACTTCAATAGTAAACCGTGTTGATTTCGGCAAAGGCATATCTAAAGCTAATTACGTAGCAGATCTTGACAATTTAAAAATAGTACAAGAAACAAAAGTTATAGTACCTTTCACTATAAGTGAAGAAATAAATAACGATACTCATATCGGTGCTGTTGTATCACCGTCAAAAGAATATACTGAAGACTTTGTTCTAATTGATGCCCACTATGTAAATAACGTAAAAGGGCAGAAAATCTGCCCTTAAAACATCGAATATTTTGCACCGTTTGTAGTTTACACAAAACTTGAAAAAGCCTCAAAAACAGCTAAAATTTATGACAATTCATCATAATTTTAGCTGTTTTTTTCATATATACTACTTTATTCTTCGTATTCAGGAATTATCGCTTCCAAGCGACCTGCTGCTGTTATTGCAAGATTTTTAAGCAAAGTTTTCTGTGTTTCATCTGAACCAGAACCTGCTGTTATCTCTATTATACAACCTCTGTCATAAACATGTATTGTAGGAAATGCAATATATGCCTCCTGACCAATGCCCGGAACAAGTTCAGCCGTTGAACGTTTAGCTTTATTCTGTTCATATTGCTCAAATAATGTTTGATACGTTATTGTAGGAGTAAATTGAGTTAACTTTACCTTTACCGTATCGTTTTGTCCTATTGGCTCACTTCTGTATAGCACCTCTGCCACATTACCTTCCCTATATGTTCCCGACGGTTCAACTACCGGAGTATACCCGCAATTTGCCGCTACATCATCAACAGTTATAAGTGATGCCGGATCTATATCAGGTAAAGGCGTTGGTGAAGGTTTTGCAAACAATCCTCCGCCTTCTCCGCATGAACATAAGCCTATTATCATAAGTAAACTTGCTAATACAAGCAATACTTTTTTCATCATTCAGTCCTCCGAATATTATTTCATTGCAATAGCATCTTTGACGTTCTTTACAATATTTTCAGGTGTAAGTCCGTATTCCTTAAATAGTTCTGCCGGCTTACCTGATTTACCGAATCTATCTGTACCAATAATCTTTACAGGTACTGGTGCATTTTTACATACAACTTCTGTAACAGCACTTCCAAGACCACCCATAATATAATGTTCTTCTGCTGTAACGATAGCACCTGTTTCCTTTGCAGCCTTTGTAATAATTTCCTCATCTATCGGCTTAATTGTATGAATATTAATTACTCTTGCATCAATACCTTCTTCTTCAAGTATTTTTGCAGCCTCAAGAGCCATACCAACCATAAGACCTGTTGCAACAATAGTTACATCTTTACCGTCACGAAGCTGTACACCCTTACCAAGTTCAAACTTGTAGTTATCGCCGTTTACATCTTCAACTGCAAGACGTCCAAATCTCATGTATACAGGACCATCATGATCAATAGCTGCTTTTACAGCTGCCATAGCCTCTATATCGTCAGCTGGATTAATTACAACCATGCCCGGAATTGAACGCATAAGAGCTATATCTTCAAGACATTGATGTGATGCACCGTCTTCACCTACTGAAATTCCGGCATGTGTAGCACCGATTTTTACATTAAGTTTTGTATAACCTATAGAATTTCTTACTTGTTCAAAGGCTCTGCCCGCTGCAAACATAGCAAATGTTGATGCAAAAGCTATTTTACCTGTTGCCGCAAGACCTGCTGCAACACACATCATATTGCCCTCAGCAATACCCATATTTATAAATCTTTCAGGATATGCTTTTTTAAACATATCTGTTTTTGTAGATTTTGAAAGGTCAGCATCTAAAACAACTATATTAGGATTATCTCCGTACTTTACAAGTGCTGCACCATAAGATTCTCTTGTCGCTTTCTTTGCCATTACAGACTCGCCTCCAATTCTTTAATTATTGCATCAAGCTCTGATATTGCCTGGTTATATTCGTCCTCTTTAGGAGCTGCACCGTGCCATGCAGGATTATTTTCCATAAATGATACGTTTTTACCTTTCACAGACTTCATAATAATAGCAGTAGGCTGTCCCTTCACTGACTTTGCCTCTTCTATTGCTTCTAAAAGCTTTTCAAAATCATGTGCATCTGTATTTATAACGTGCCATCCAAATGCCTTAAACTTTTCATCTATCGGATTAGGATTCATAACCTTTGAAATATCACCGTCAATCTGCAATCCGTTATTATCAACAAAAATTGTAAGATTGTCAAGTTTGTAATGTGCTGCAAACATTGCCTGTTCCCAAACTTGTCCTTCTTCAAGTTCACCATCACCAAGAATTGAATATACACGATAATCCTTATTATCAAGTTTAGCTGATAATGCCATACCTCCAGCCACAGATACTCCCTGTCCAAGTGAACCTGTTGACATATCTACACCTGGAACCTTATTCATATCCGGATGTCCTTGCAAATAGCTGTCTACATGCCTGAATGTCTTTATATCCTCCACCGGAATAAAACCTTTTTCAGCTAATACTCCGTAAAGCGCCGGTGCAGTATGTCCCTTTGAAAGAACAAACCTGTCTCTATTTTCCATCTTAGGATTTTTAGGATCTACATTCATTACCTCAAAATATAGAAGTGTTAATACATCTGCTATTGAAAGCGAACCTCCCGGATGACCTGATGCAGCATTGTATACTGCTGTCAGAGCATTTTTACGAACTCTGTTCGCAATAATGGAAAGCTCTGTGACTCTTTTCTTATCCATTTTTTATTCTTCCTCCCTTAGTATTAAATTATTTATCTAACGCATTTTCATACGCTATATTCATAAGTTCATTTAATCTTTTTTCTTCTCCTGATAAATACAAATATCCAATAAGTGCTTCAAATCCTGTTGCCTTTCTATAATCCGACATATCAGCATTTTTAGGCATAGTATTTGATTTTGTATTTCTTCCGCGTTTATAAACTGCTATTTCATCTTCACTTAAAAGTGCAATCATTGAATCTATGCTGTTTGACTGAGAATGTGCCTTTACATATTTAACTGTTTCTTTATGCAGCATGTGTACAGGCATATTTTCATTTTCCTCTATGACACGTGTACGAACAAAAAGTTCATATACACCGTCACCAATATATGCAAGTGTAAGCGGTGAAAATTGCGATGGCTTCTTTTTTGTAACAACCATTATTCTATATAACTCCATTTAACACCCATCGGTGTATCCTTTAATTCTATATTCATACCTTTAAGTTTATCACG